>JAASSR010000077.1 GCA_021767785.1 Methanolobus sp. | reverse complement strand
TCTTTGATTCTCACTCTTTTATCACACAAATAAATACGGAGGAAAATAATGAAAAGATTTACAACAATCGCATTAGTCGCTCTTGTTGCACTTGCAGCATTAATAGTGCCTGCAACAGCAGCTGAGCAGACCGTAGAAGTGCGCAGTGAAGTTTTCAGTGGTGACAACTTCAGTGCTATTTTCGACGCAGAAGGCGGTAACATTGAAATCAATACCACAAACTTTGCAGGTTTCTGGTACGATATAGACGATGATCTTTCAAGTGAAACTCTCACTATTATGAACGATTCCAGTTTGGTAAGCGGTGAAAGTATCAGCGAAGAAGGTCTCTGGTACAACGCAAGCATTGTACAGGCAAACTATACAGCAGACTTTGCTAACGAGCCAGACGACAATACTACATTCCCACTTATCGGACTTTTCGCAGACAAGTATGTCCCAACTGCAGATGATGATGCAGGTGAGCTTGTAAAATTGCTCATGGACAGCGATGACAAGTACACACTCAGAACCGGTTCAGCTCTTGAGCTTGCTGGTGGATATGAACTTACTGCCAAGCAGATCGATGTTGAGGGTAACAAGGTCTGGATGGAACTCTCCAAGGACGGAGAATTTGTAGAGGATGAAGTCATTTCAATGCCAACCGATGGTAGCTCAGCAACCTGGGATTACGAGGTAGATGTCGGTGACCAGGATGATGTAATCGTCTTCAGAGCTCTTGTAACTGATGTATTCCAGGGTCAGGTCGACAGCCTCGCAGTTGTTGAAGGTATCTGGCTCATTGACTACGAGAACATCATGAAGATCGAATCTGCAGACGAATTCGGTGAACTTGAAGTGGACGAAGTATCTAACACAATCGCCATGTTCAACTCCGGTACATTGACTCTCTCTGCAGACAAGACAATTGACCTTGCAGAAGGTATGATGCTCCAGACTGCAGATTCTGATGATCTCAGATTTGCTCTTGTAAAGGAATACACCGAACCAGGAACATACGAGATCAGAGGTAACGTTAAAGAAGGAGATGGCTCTGCTGAATGGACTGCAAATGAATTTGCAGGATTCTGGTATGACATTGATGACAATGAAAGTTCAGAAACACTTACAATTGATGTAGATGGCGAAAGTGTTGACGAAGAAGATCTCTGGTACAACACAACAATTGTACAGACCGGATACACAGCAGACTTTGCTAATGAGTCTGGAGACAACAACACATTCCCGATCATCGGACTCTTTGCACAGGAATATGTTGCAACAGCTGACGATGATGCAGGTGAGCTTGTAAAATTGCTCATGGACAGCGATGATAAGTACACACTCAGAACCGGTTCAGCGCTCGAACTCGCAGAAGGCTATGAGCTTACTGCCAAGCAGATCGATGTCGAGGGTGACAAGGTCTGGATGGAACTCTCCAAGGACGGAGAATACATCGAAGATGAGGTTATTGACCTCAGCGGTGATGCTGAATCTGCAACCTGGGATTATGATGTTGATGTCGGAGATCAGGACGACGTAATTGTTTTCAGAGTACTTGTAACCGATGTGTTCCAGGGTCAGGTCGACAGCCTTGCAGTTGTTGAAGGTCTCTGGCTTCTTGACTACGAGAACATCATGAAGATCGAATCTGCAGATGAATTCGGTGAACTTGAAGTTGATGAGGTTTCCAGTACCATCGCCATGTTCAACTCAGGTACAATAACCCTGTCCGCAGACAAGGAGATTGACCTTGCAGAAGGCTTTATGCTCAAGACAGCAGACTCTGACGACCTCAGATACTATCCATTCGTCGAAAGGACGATCGGTGAGGAACCAACTGTAACCGAGCCAGAAGAAGAAATGGAAGAAGAAGAGGAAATGCCTGCAGAAGATGAGAATGTAACTGAAGAGGAGCCTGCTGAAGAAATGCCTGAAGAGGAACCTGCTGAAGAAATGCCTGAAGAGGAACCAGAAGAAGAGCCTGCTGAGGAAACAGCTGAAGATCAGGCACCTGGCTTTGAGGCAATCTTTGCAGTAGCTGGACTTCTTGCAGTAGCATACCTTGTCAGAAGGAACTAAATAAACAATAAATAAACAGAAGGGAATTTTTTCCCTTCTAACTATTCTTTTTTGAGTTTACTATTAAATTGACGTCTTTTTTGCTGTTCATTAGAGGTGAAACAGTGGTTAATAAACTAGTATTAGTGTCAGCTTTGATCATAATGATGCTATTTGTTTCCGGTTGCACGGACGAACAGAATCCTGATAGTGGGCAGGAAAACAATGTTACGGATGTCGGTGAGAATGCCGATATTACTGAGATGTCAGCAGAGGACCTTGCTACAGTAGATGATCTTCCTGAAAGCTATGAATATCTTGGTGCTCCTACGCTGACGGTGGAAGAAGTTCAAAGGGAATATGTTAATTCCTCAGGTATCACTGATGCTTCGGAGGGCTTTTATAAAGCAGACAGTGTTGACCTTTACATCGATGTAATAGAGCTTGAAAGTCCTGAAATTGCAGAAGAGTTTGTGTCAGAATACAGGTCCGGTTTCAGGGAACTTGCAAGCGGTACACGCTTTACGGAAGAAAGTTTCAATGATCACTCTGCAGTAAGAATCAAGACCTATTCCACTGTTGGAGGAGAAGACGTTCCACGATACACTTACATCTGGAGTAATGACAGATTTGTCTTTGTTGTAGGTGGCGCGACAGAGGATTATACAATGTTGAGCACAATTGCAGAAGCTACGGGGTACTGACCCGGTAGCTTTCTTTTTGAGGGCATCTAATTAGATATCCTCCAGATTCATAAAGTATTTATTATTCAAATATATATGGTCAAGAATCATAACCCTATCTATGATCTTAATATATAGTCCTCGATTTATATGCTACATATTCTTATATTATTATGGACAAAAAGAAGTGATAATCTTGAAAGATATCAATAGGCAGAGAATAATTTCCTCTGACATGGCAGCTGCATATTTGGAGGACGGATGGCACAGGGCAGATCTGCACGTACACACCTGTTGTTCTTATGATGTCCCCCCTGCAAGGTCTATGCACCCCACGAACCTCTTGGAAACTGGAAGATTGAGAGGGCTTGATTTCATAACATTTACAGATCACGATACTGTAAAAGCCTATGATTTGCTGGGATGGAAGACAAAGAACCTCGTTCCCGGCGTAGAGGTGTCCATAAAAGATCCAGAGAATGTTGGTCATACTGTTCACATCAATGTTTTTGGATTCGACAAACAACAATACACAGAGTTCGACAAACTGGTGAAAAAAGAACCTAATGTCTACAGCTTGATTGACTACTTCAAAAATAACGATCTTCCTTACATGTATAACCATCCTTTCTGGTTTCAACTAGGCGATAAACCCAATATCCCAGCAATAACTGAACTTGCCAGACATTTCCCGGTGATAGAATACAATATGCAGGATCTCAAGCAGAAAAACATGTTCGCAATGTTTCTTGCAAAGTATTATGGAAAGGGAACAGCCGTTACCACGGATAGTCACACCGGGAGCATCGGAAATGTTTACACCATCGCAAAGGGAGACGACTTTCACGAATATTTCAAGAATATAAGCAAAGGTAACTCCTATATGGTAATGGACGAAAAACCCTGGAAGTATTTGACCAAGGAAATGAGCACTTGGATTGAACTGGTTTTTGGCATGGAAAAGGAAATACGTGAAGAAATGGGTTTTACAAGTGGAGTCGGCAGAATAGACAGACTTGTGGACCTCTTCGACAAATATGGACTTAGTCATCATCAAAGACTTAACAGTGCACTGATGAATACCATGAAACTTATATCCAGGTCAGGAATACCAGTATTCTTGTATATGCTATCAAAACAGCCTCAAGTTTCCAGAATAGAGAAGACGGTCAACTTCCTATCATGAATATACGGCTTAAATATGCTTTCTATTCTTAAAAATAAAATACTTCACTTTCTGTTCAGTATCTCATTCATGATGTCACTATCGTGAAGTATCTTGAAACTGACCACACCTCCTATGAGGAGATTTATGTAGAAAGTAAAGGCTCTCCAAATAACAACGAGCACTCCGAGCATATAGATGGGAACGAATGTAGAGAACAGAGTTGTAGCACCAAACTCGGCAATACCGCTCGAGCCGGGGGTCGCAGGCACTACCAGTAGAATGAAAAGCAGTACCTGTGTGGCAAAAGCATATAGAATAAAGGGCTTTGAACCCAGACCAAGCAAAAGAACGGGAATTAATAAGAATTCCAGTATCCAAAATAGAATGGTAAATATCATTCCATAGAATAGACCCTTGCGCCCTTCATGTTTAAGGAAAGTATGGCTGCATTCGCTAAAATGAAGTGCATCTCTCTCAATCCTCTTGGATATATCCTCTATTAATTTTGTTTTTCCGGTGTACTGAGAAAAAAAATTTGAGAACATGTATATTAAGTTAATCAGTTTCTGGGGACTCTTTATAGAATAGCCCACCAGGAAGACTACAGCGAATATGATTCCAATACCTGATAATAAAAGTATATCAAGACCGAGATTATTGATTCTTCCACGCAGGAAATAGACTGCAATTGGAGAGGCGGTCAAAATCACTATGGCATCGAGTAACCTTTCTGTAACCACCACTGCAGTTGCTTTTCCCAGAGGCATATACCTCTTGCTGAGAAGATGCATTCTGAGAGGTTCACCTCCTGCCGACGAAGGGGTGATAGAAGCGAGAAACCCACTTGATGCAACGATCTCAATAGAATCCATGATTTTCACATCATATCCTATGCTTCTGGCCATGAAAGCCGTACGCATTCCCCATACTACAAAGGAAAGAAGATGCAGTAAAAGAGCACAAATTACATATTCCATCTTCATACCAAGAATAAGGTCCATGGTCTGTCTATTCCAGACATACGCAAAGATCAGAATAAGCGAAAGAAAACTTATACTGAGTGTTAGTGCCAGTAGTTTTGTGAATCGATTCATTGTAGCCTTCGCAATTAGATATTACCATAAAGTAAAGTCTATTCTTGATTATTTTTATTTTTTATATAAGGTGATGGTCCTGAGAGGAAAAAAGAGGAAAGCCCAAAATTCCAAAGCTTGTTCCTGATAAAAATCTTAAATATGCTCTGATAGTCAAAGAAAAAGAAAGTGGGAAGCTACAAAATGTTGTAAAGAAGGCTATCTTTGGAAAGAACATAGAGCAAAAAGAGATATCAACAAGCTTGATCGAAAGACAGAATCTAACCTTCATGCAGGACAACAATAGAATTTCAAGAAAAACTATAGGTTTCTCAAAGAAACTTGAGTGCCTATATAATCAGATCCGATTATACTGCACTCATTTCAACTTCTGTAGAGAGCATGCTGGATTAGTGCAAAATGATAAAGATGGTGTAAAACGTAAGAGAACACCTGCTCAGGAATCAGGAGTTGTTGACATTCAGGTGCTCGGGAACATCAACCAATTAACACATGACTACCTTTGTTCCATAAAATTGAAATATCAGGATATTATTTATTCTTTAAAAAATAGTAGGTTCAACTTGTATGAATAATCCTTACCTGCTGACAGCAATAGCTTCTCCTATTTTCATAATTATGGTGATTATTGGGTATTATATTTTTGTACCAGCAGAGATTAGAATCAATTACAAGCATATTTCAAAGAGCAGGTTAATGCTTGGGATATTGCCTTATGGGGTTTCAGCATATTTTATTTATGTTCTGGTCAACTCTCAGGCCCTTATAAGAGATATTCTTGGCTTAAACCCTTTACTTAATTATGCGAAATATATTATGATGATAGAAGGAGATGCTGTCAGTTATTTTCAAAGCTTTGTTTCTCCCACACTAACCTACATTCTTTCATTTGTATATTTGATGATCTTTGCGTTTGTGATGATCTTTACTTTCCTGTTATTTGTATTCTCAGGAAATCTAAAAGCTTTGCAGGAATATACCATTGCTTTTATCATTATTTATTTGGTAGCTTTTCCTTTCTATATTTTTTTTCCTGTAAGGGTCACAGGCTACACATTATCCAATATTTCCCCCCTTTTGTATAGCTTAAGCCCTATAGTAGAACAGAGTTTGAGATTTTGTGATCCGAATCTTGACAACTGTTTTCCAAGCTTGCATGCTGCACTAACTATCATGGCGTTGTTGGTGGTCATTTTCAGAACAGATATAAAAAGTTATAAGATATTTGCATGGATAGCAACAGTATCAATTCTATTCTCAATATTGTATCTTGGCATACACTGGATCACTGATCTGATGGGTGGAGTATTATTGGCTATAGTTGCCTATCTTATTGCTGCAAAATATAGAAGCAGGATTCTAGCAATATCAAAAAACGTCGTTGTGGCAATTGAAAGAAAATTTGGAATTTATGAATCCATTGTCTGCACTAATTGTTCAAGTGAACTACGCATTTATCCACATTTAGGAGAATTCGAGTGCCCACATTGTAATTATGTTATGCATTTTCATCCACTGACACACGCCTACAAACAAAGAAAAAGTATATAAATATTATAAACACATGATGTATGTGATTCAATCTATATATTTGGTTGTACTCTCCTATTTCCGTAAAACAAAAAACATACTTATAACAACTCTTTCTTAACCATTACAACAACTAAAATCATAGAGAACGAAGCAGGGAAACTAAAATAATTATTGATGTATAAGGTTGATTTTGAAAGAGAATTGCCACCTCTTTTTTGAAAAGAATATAACCATTAGTTGATTTATTCTCTTTTTAGTGTGGCAATTCGATCAATTCTTATAATTCTTCTATTGTATTATCTTCCTCCTCAGTTCCTTCTTCATCAGATGTGTCGGTACATCCTGATACGGCTACCAATCCGATCATCAGAAATACTAACAATATACTCAATGCTTTCTTCATGCTTAATCTCCTCTATATTCTATTTATTTTAGGGGTAGTACTCTTCTGCTATATTGTTCGTTTAAACTTATCGATAAGTTAACTTTAAACAATAATTCAATCATGAAAAGGAAAGTCTTGCCAATTCTCTTTCACATCGCGTATTCGATGATTTTATAACCGTTGATATAGCTTGTAAGGGTCATGATCGATTACATTTTTATTCTGATAGGTCTTGCTTTTCTGTACAAAGGGGCAAATTGGTTTGTAGAAGGAGCCTCATCTCTTGCAAAGCATTTCGGAATATCCTCTTTAGTAATCGGATTAACGGTTGTTGCATTTGGAACTTCCATGCCTGAACTTGTTGTTAATGTCTTTGCTTCAGTTCAAGGTAACAGTGACGTGGCTTTTGGTAATATCGTTGGAAGCAATATTATCAATTTACTACTTATTCTGGGTCTGACTGGAGCAATAGCTCCCATGGTAGTGCAAAGGTCAACCGTTTGGAAAGAAATACCGTTTGCTCTACTTGCTGTCCTTGTTCTTGCAACAATGTCAAACAAAATACTATTGGCCAATGATCCAGAAAACCTCCTTACAAGGGCCGATGGGATAATATTGCTCTTTTTCTTGTCGATCTTTGTGTATTACATATTTGAAACTATTAAGAACAATACAAGTGACTCGTCCGATAATATAAAGGAACATTCTACTGCAAAAATATCATTCATGCTAATTGCCGGATTTATTTTTTTAGTAATAGGGGGGAGAATGACTGTGGACGGTGCTGTGTCGATTGCAAGGCAAATGGGAATCAGCGAGTTTCTCATATCTTCCACAATAGTTGCTGCAGGAACGTCACTTCCAGAGTTAGTTACATCGGTTGCTGCAGCACTCAAAAAAGAGATGGACATCTCTGTTGGAAACATTCTCGGCTCAAATATTTTTAATATTTTCTTTGTAATGGGGGTTTCTGCAACAATATCTCCTCTGGCAGTGCCAATTGGTATCAACGTAGACTTGGTTATTTTGGCAATCGCAACATTGTTGTTTTTTATCTTCATGTTTACTGGAGAGAAGCATAAATTAGAAAGATGGGAAGCAATGATTTTTTTGGTTATTTATGCAAGTTATACCCTTTTTATAATACATAGAGGCTGAAGGAGCAGGATTGCAATAAGAGCCAGACGGTGGACTTTATTGCAGAGTATTATTCGAAAATGCAGAACAAGATCAGGGAGAAGTAGGTGGAAGAGATTGCTGGGCATGTTATTGAGAAACTGATATTAAGGCTCTGTAGATATCCTTTTTTACAAAAAACATTCAAGCGACATGCTTTAATATGACTTTGCCCTTTGTACATGCTGCACTGCCCGGATAGCCTAGTTGGTTGGGGCGCCAGACTCATAGGGAAAATTAACCGTGCGTCCAAATCTCCTGAGAAATCTGGAGGTCGCGTGTTCGAGTCACGCTCCGGGCACTTCTTATTTCTTGCACATCTCTTTCATATTTCTTAAGTCTCTTTCCTTTGGTATTTTGTATCTATTACTGCAATAACGCAAAGCATATATGCTGCAAGCCTGTAAGGTAAGTCATGAACTTTCAGATACTGGATGCTGATTACATAGGACATTCCAGTGGTCCTGTGATCCGTCTTTTCGGAAGAGCCGAAGACGGCCAGAGCGTCTGCTGTTTTGTACCGGGGTTTGAACCTTATTTTTACATCAATGCAGAAGGGGAGCTTGATAAGCTTGCTATTATGCTTAAAGAAAGGTTTGATGTAATTAAAAAGGTGGATATCGTTCCTAAATTTGAGCCGGTAGGCTATCAGGTTTCAAAAAGACCGATGTTAAAAGTAACCACCATGGAGCCTCGTAATGTTCCGGAAATACGTGATGATGTACTTACACTTCCCGGTGTAAAGGAAGTATATGAAACCGACATACTTTTCAGAAACCGCTTTATGATCGACAGGGGTCTGCATGGTATGGGATGGGTCACAGCAGGGTCTGTTTCTGAAAGTCCTTTCTCTGAAGATCATATTTACTGCGATTCTGTTTTCGCGGCATCATCCTTAAAAGAGATTGAAAAGCTCTCGATATCCCCTCTCAAGCATATCTCATTTGATATCGAATGTCTTCCCATAGGCGGTTCAATGCCAGTTCCTGAGAGCTCTCCTGTTATAATGATAAGCATGTCTTTCAGTCCTGTATTCAGAGGGCATGAAACCATTGTGCTTGTAGCTAAAAAAGTTGAAGGAACAGATGAAGATGTTGAGAGCTTCGATTCAGAAGCACTAATGCTAAACAGGTTTTTTGAGATATTTCAGGAATATGATGCTGATATCGTATCTGGTTACAACATTAATGATTTCGACATTCCATATATTGCTGATAGGGTTGCAATTCTCTCTGATTCCGGCGAAACTATCAGACCTACGGTAGGGCGTGATGGCAGAGTCCTTAGCTATCGAAAGATAGGCAACAGGACCATGGTATCCATTCCCGGAAGAGTTGTCGTGGACGCATTGCCGCTCATCAGGAGCCAGTACAGTCTCAAACGTTATACTTTGAGGAATGTTGCAAAAGAATTACTTGATATGGAAAAACTGGATGTAGCTCCTTCCGAGATGGAAGAGTACTGGAAGGATACAGGTGAGAAGATCCTTAAATTCATAGATTATGCCCGCAGGGACTCTGAGCTTGCAATGGAACTTCTGCTCAAACTGCGACTTCTTGACAAGCACATTGCAGTCGCTCAGGTAAGTGGTTCCCTTTTACAGGAAGTTATCGATGGTGGTCAGACATCAATGGTCGATAATCTACTCCTGAGAGAGTATGGTAGACAGGACAGGGTAATTCCTCCTAAGCCTGATGATGAACTTGTTGCCATGAGAAATCGTAACAGCAAAGGCTTGAAGGGAGGCGAGGTACTTGAACCCAAAAAAGGTCTGCTTGAAAATGTCGTAATTCTTGATTACAAATCACTCTATCCCACCATTATGATGGCCCATAACCTCTGTTATACCACTGTTGTGGATCAGGATCGACCCGAAGGTGAAACCATAGTTCCTCCATCAGGCGGAGAATTCGTCTCTTCAGATGTCTCAAAGGGTATAATGCCATCTATCCTTGAAAATCTGCTCCTGCGGAGAACAGAGACCAAGAAGAAAATGAAAAGTGCTTCAGATGAATCGGAATACCGTGTTCTGGATGCAACTCAGCTTGCATTGAAAATATTGCTTAACAGTTTTTATGGTTATTCCGGTTACACCCGTGCAAGACTTTACAGCCTGACACTTGCAAATGCCGTTACAAGCTTTGGAAGGGAGAATATTCTCAGTACCCGTGCGCTTATCAATGGTGGAATAAGTAAAGTCATTCTTAGAGACGGTTCTGCCTATTTCACCGAAGAACTGCCATCTGTTTCTCCGGGTGATCATGTTGTATCTCTATCGGTTGTATATGGTGACACTGACAGTGTGTTTGTCCAGTGCAGTTCCGACCAGGAAATATCTCTTGATGATGCAGGTCATGTAGGCAGCAGAATTGCTGCCACGGTATCCGCATCACTCCCTGATCCCATGGAACTTGAGTTCGAATCGATTGCAAAGCGTGCACTCTTCATTGCCAAGAAGCGTTATGCTATATGGGTATTCGAACCATCCGGAGATGGCTGGAAAGACGGCATCAAGGTAAAAGGCATGGAAACTGTTCGCAGGGACTGGTGCGAACTGACATCCAATACACTTAACCGTATACTTGAACTGGTGCTCAAGGAGGGTAACGTGGAAGCAGCTGTACAGCATGTTCGAAATGTTGTGGACGGTGTCAGAAACATCGATGTTAAAAAAGATTCGGATATAATTGAAGATCTTACAATGACCCGTATGTTCTCCAAAAAAGCTGCAAGTTATAAGAACAGGCAGCCTCATTTAACAGTTGCGGAAAAGATAGAGGAAAGAACAGGCACTCCTCCACCGGTGGGAGAGAGAATTCCATTTGTGATAATTGCAGGAAAAGATCTGTTCGTGAATCGCGCTGAGGATCCGGAATACGTCAAGGAGAACAATATTCCCATCGATGTGGACTATTATGTCAAAAAACAGTTATTACCACCTGTAGAGCGGATCCTGGGCGTATTTGGTGTGGATATGGCAAGCCTTGATTATGACTCGAAGCAGAAAGGTCTGTTCGATTTTTCAGATAAACCTCAGCAGTCTCCTGTCAAGCGCTTGAGAAAAAAAGAAATTGATTCCCATCCTCAACATGAACCTGGAGGTACAGATACAAGATCCCAGAGTTCTTTGTTTGATTTTTAATGATATGATGATTTTTCCTCTGTAAAGCTCAATTGAGGTCAACCCTTTCGCCGGACACCATATAGACGATGCTTTCACATATGTTGCATGCATGGTCACCTATTCTTTCAAGGTAGCGAAGTACGAACAACAGGTGTGAAGCATTTGTTATAATATTTTCATCCTCTATCATCATTTCAATGAGCTCTTTTTCAATGGCATAAAAGAGCCTGTCAACATCATCGTCCATCTTTGCAGTAGACTTTGCAAGTTCTACATCATTGTTCACAAAGGCTTTTATTGCCTGCTCAAGCATAATACTGGCAGTTTCTGCCATTTTTGGTATATCTATAAGGGGTTTGACATGATCTCCTTCTATTTTTTCTGTTATCTCTGCGATATTTACTGCAAGGTCACTCATTCTCTCGATGTCAATTGATATTTTAAGGCATGATGTAACAAATCTCATATCTCCTGCTGTAGGGCTTTGAAGTGCTAT
>JAASSR010000076.1 GCA_021767785.1 Methanolobus sp. | reverse complement strand
CTTCAAAACAGTATATCTGTTATTACCGGTTTCATTGCACAGAACAAACAGGGCATCATCACTACTCTTGGTCGTGGTGGCTCGGATTTTTCAGCTTCCATTATAGGTGCTTCAATTGATGCGGATGAGATATGGCTCTGGAAAGAGGTCCATGGAATAATGACAACCGACCCCAAGATCGTACCTGAATCGAGGCCAATTCCGCAGATCTCGTATATAGAGGCCATGGAACTATCCTATTTTGGTGCCAAGGTACTTCATCCAAGGACTATTGAGCCTGCCATCAGGCATAAGATCCCGGTACGTGTGAAGAATACTTTTGAACCGAATTTCCCCGGAACTCTAATAGTTGCAGAGCAACAACAGATAGAGGATGTTGTCAAAGCGGTAACTTTGATCAACAGGGTTGCACTTATTAATATATGCGGTGCAGGCATGGTAGGGGCCATAGGTACGGCAGCAAGGGTTTTTTCAGTGCTGGCAAATGCCGGTGTGAATATTATCATGATAAGCCAGGGCTCCTCTGAGGCTAACATGTCACTGGTTGTCAATGAAGACCATCTTGAGACTGCCGTAGCGGCCATAAGGTCGGAATTTACCACCAATGTCGTAGGAGATGTTGCCTATGACCGTGATGTTTGTGTTGTTGCTGTGGTTGGTGCAGGAATGGATGGTATCCCCGGCGTTGCAGGGAAGGTTTTCTATTCCCTTGGAAATGCCGGTATCAATATTATCATGATAAGTCAGGGTTCTTCCCAGCACAATATTTCCTTTGTTGTGAACTCAGAGGAAGCACTCGATGCTGTTAAGACCTTACACAGCGAATTCGAACTTGACAAATAATGCAGGGATATCAATGAAAGATAAGCATCTTACCTATGCCGGATCAGGGGTTGACATCGAAAAGGAAGAAGTTACGATCAAAGCTCTGACAAAGAGTATGAGCTATAAGCGGGAGGGACTTGGTGCCCCGTTGACAGGTATCGGTCACTATGCAGGACTCATTGATTTCGGGGAGTATGCCCTTGCCCTTGCTACAGATGGTGTGGGTTCCAAGGTGCTCATAGCAAATGAGATGGAACGCTGGAATACTGTTGGCATTGATTGTATAGCTATGAATGTCAATGATCTGCTGGCCATTGGCGCCGAACCAATCTCATTTGTAGATTATCTTGCTCTTGAAAAGCATGATGAGGACTTTGCATCACAGATCGGTGAAGGTCTGAGAAAAGGTGCGGAGATATCCCGTATGACGATTGTTGGTGGGGAGACTGCCACTTTGCCCGATATCATAAAAGGCTTTGATCTTGCAGGAACCTGTCTTGGGATGGTCAGAAAAGAAAATATCATTACCGGTGAAAATATTCAGGTCGGAGATGCAATTGTAGGCATTCCGAGTGCTGGCATACACAGCAACGGATATACACTTGTGAGAAAGATAATTAGTCAGTCTTCATATTCGTGTCATGATACGTTCCCCTACGACGATTCGACTACTATCGGGGATGAACTCTTAATACCCACAAGGATCTATATGGAAGTCCTTGATGTGATAAAGGAATGTGATGTCCACGGACTGGCCCACATTACAGGAAGTGGCCTTTTGAAGCTCAAAAGGATTACGGAATTTGGTTTTGATTTCTATGATCCCATTGAGCCAAATGCAATTTTTAAATTCCTGCAGAAGGAAGGTAATGTTGATGAGCTTGAGATGTACAGGACTTTTAATATGGGTATGGGATTTGTTATAATTCTTCCACAAGAGCAGGCGAAAAAAGCTGCCGATATGACAGGTGGTAAGATCGTCGGTCGTATCACAGAAAAAGGTATTAAAGTTGGTGACCTAGTAATCACTGAATAATCTCCCGGGTACTATCATGGCTTGTATAAATGACATTCCCTTTGAAATACTCCTTAAAGGTGCGACTCCAGCTGAGTGTGAAGATCTGATTCAGGATAAGTCTGATATAGTTTACCATGTGCCTGGTGGTTACAGGTTACGTGGTGTGGCTCTTATGGGTGATAATGTTCCAGTAGGTATCAAAGGAGATGAGGTATTCTTCCAGTTCATAAAGCCATGTTTCGGACTCTTTGTATTGAGGGTTCCGGATGCTGAAGATATTATCGAAAAGCTCCGGAAGGATTTTGATGATTAGATTATAACTTGCTTTTTTTTGCAGTTTCCGTTATCCATTTGAGAAACTCGCCAGAGGGTAATTCATGTATAGTTGTGGCAATTATTTTTCCTTCTCCCAGTTCTTTCACAACCATCAGGGGCATTCCTTCGTTGCTACTGTAAACAACTTTTCCCTCTGTTTTTGAAAAGTATCCGTCAAATTCGACTTCAGAACATTTGTTATCTACCAGACACTGTGCTTCATGGTCTTCGTCTTTGCATATCTTTGTGATCTGATGCTTTTGTTTATATTCAAGTTCCATTGGTAACCATCTGTAACTGTATTCCGGGACAACAGGGCTGAATATTATTAGGTTCCCACCTTTGCGCACGAAATTTTCAAAACTTTTAGCGTTTCTCTCTATTCCCGGCAGGATATTCGTATATTCTTTGTTTGCAAAACCAGTAGGAATTACAACGCATTTGCAAGGCGGAGTGAAAGGTGTTCCTATAGAATCAGCTACAATTCTCTGGCATTTGATATCATGTTCTTTGAACAATTTTTCAAATAACAAAGGATTGTCCCATATAAGCATTACTTCGGTCATGCTGGCTGGATAGTTTTCCTTGCTTTAATTATTTTCCGTAATTATTGTTTTGATTAATACAATACTTCGCTACTTCTGCAGTATTGCCTATTACCTAATATTAATATGATACCTATTGTATATTTATATTACATATCTTTTGTATATGTACATCATGGCAGGTTGGGGAGTGGTATTCCTGACAAGCCTTCGGCTCTTTTTTCTGAATTGTTGTAAAAAAAAGAAAAAAAAGGCTGGTTTATTTAAACCAGCTTGTTGATCGGGTGGTTCTCGTCCTGAACCTCAAGACCGAGTTCTTTTGCAGTCTCTGCAAGCATAATGTCGACCATTGCTGTTGCAGGGAATACCTTGTCAGTGTTCTCAATAGGACCGAAGAGCTGGAAGTTTGATCCGAGTATCTGTGGTACAAGGTTTGTTCCGATATCGGCTGGCATGTAAATTGCCTGTCTCTGCTCTTTTGTCTCGAACTGTTTTTTGTATGTTTTCATCCAGTCCCATGCGGAAGCCATATTATGATATCCTCCGCCAACAGGTAGTCCAAAGTGTCCTTTGATTGCGATCACTGCTCTCATGGACGCACCGGAACCAGCTCCCAGTGGAGTTGCAGCTACATCTACAAGTGGTTTTGTAATTCCACATTCCTTTGCGATCTCCAGCATGCCCTTTTCCTGGCCGGTACCGCCGGTCTCAAGAATCTCAAGCTTTCCTTTTACACTTGGGTCTGTTGCGTTGAACGCAAGGACAATTGAAGCTTCAATATCACTGTCTTTGATCGCTTCTATCTCATCTTCGTGGACACTTGCATTGATAGAATTGTAGATAGCCCTGTCTGCAACACCGATCTCGGTTACATATTCTGCAGCCGCTGCACGAACATCACCGGCAGATGAGTCAATGAGGAATGGTGTTGTGTCATCGAGCTCAACGAACCAGTCAATGTAATTCTTGATTGCTTCCGGCGTCTCACCGACTATCTGGTTAACGTATGGGTTACCTGTGACTTCTCCCATATCTACAATGCTTTGCCATAGTTTATCTGCTGCTTCCTTGTCGAAAACACCTTTGTCCTCATCGGTCACGATCTTGTGCCTGTTGTAGAACATTGTTCCCACAAGTACAGTTGGGTATTCACCTGGCTGGCCACCGAACTTTACTCCGCCGACCTCGAATACTTCTTGTTTCTTGTCAAATTTGAACATATGAACAACCTCTTTATTTTAAATACCGAGCATAGGTGCAAGGAACAGAACATAAAGCAGGAATATGATTATTCCGGCAACAGCTCCATATAATATTCCTATGTCTCTACCAACTTTTTTACCAATGCGCTGTGCAACTTCACTGTTTACGAATTCAACCTTCTCATCTATCTGGTTGAGTTTATCGAGTACTGCCTGGAAATCTTCCGGGTCTGTGACAACACTTGGTACCCTGTCGCTTCTGTCAGTCATTTTACATCATCCTCCATATGAACATAGGGATGATAACGACCATTAACAGTGCAAATGCAAATCCTGCAATAAATCCAGCTACACCTGTTGCAGACACTCCTGAATCGAGTTTCTGGTTCCTGGCAATGAGCTGGGCTCTGTAGCGGATATCCTCAACTACAGCTTCAATAGCTCCCATTTGAGGGGTTATGACCATTGGTACGCCTTTTCCATATTCTTCTTCTGCCATCTCAGTTACCTCCGAACAGTAGCATTCCCAGAAGTGCCAATGTTATTGAGAGACCGATCATTACGCCTTCTACTTTACCTGCATGTACACCGGAGTGGAACTTATTGAGGTTACCGATAGCCATCATTTCTTTATTGATGCCCAGTATCCTGTTTCTGACGGTTGAGAGTTCGGCTGCCATCGGCTTCAGTCCGCCGACCTCCTCTTCATCGCCCTCTTCACCGGCTCCGACTTCAAGGACCATTGGCTCCGCATCGAAGGCTCCAGGGTCTTTTGCTGCGTATTCTTTTATCTTTGCAGTAATGTCTCCCATGTTCTCAGTACCGATGAAATCGATACATTCGACCTGCTGCTGGAATCTCTCGATGGCTTCCTCTGTAAGGTTCTCAACATAAGGAATTGCACCGCTGGCACCGACGATTCTGTTGTCTTTGACACCATTCTTGTGGATCATGACGATTGCTTCACCGGTAATATGGCCTTTTACTTCAGAACCTGTGACAATAAGGAATCTGATGTTAGGGTTGGATATTATATGTGCAATTACCTTTTCAAGACCAAGGTTCTCGGTCTTACATGGACCTGCTATACAGGCACCTGCATCCAGCATTGGACCTGCATCAAGGTGTGAACCACATGTTACCACTGCAACACAGTTGTTGACATCGCCAACATCGTATTCACCTTTAAGGATTGGCCATCCAGAGGCTGGCTCTTTTTTATCTGCCATTTTATATCACTCCTAATGCGCCCATGACCAGGAGCATAAGTCCTGCAACTCCGAGACCTACTATTACTCCGTAGAATGTGTTACCATAGAAACCTGCGCTGTATGAAGCATGCTCACGTCCCGGGAAGGAGCTAAGGAGTGGTTTGTCTGGTGACAGGGAGTTAATGAGATCATCGGCTATATTATCAAGTTCATCAAGTTGTTCCATTATAGGATCCATTGAATACTGGATGATGTCCTCTCTCTCTTCTGCAAGAAGTGAGGTAATCGGATCCAGTACAAGGTGTGCCTCAGGGGCTACGTGTACCATACTCATTCCAATTCCTCCTTTGAAGGCAGTAGTCCGCTTCCGACAACATCATATGCATCTCTCTTTACGCGGTCATAATATCCACTGAAACCTATGTACCAGAGTGCAAGTCCTATGAGAATTGTGAGTGCACCGGATGCACCTTCGTTAACACTTGCAACAATGCCTGCAATGATCATTGTGATAGCACCCTTCTCCAGTCCGCACATGAGTGTTCTGTCCTGCTTCTCGTCAGGACCCAGGTTTGCGTTGAACGGGTGAAGGATTGCCAGTCCGCCTGCTATGAATATCACTGCGATATATCCGGTAGTTATGACCTGCTCGAGTATGACTGCAAAGTCAAATGTGCCTGTCATTGCAACGGCAAGACCAACAATTGTGATCGTACCGGCCGTTGCGATCTCCGTCATGGATACTTCCATGATAGGAATGCCCATTTTGAGCACCTTGTTCGCAAGTATACCGACCATGAGACCGATGATAGCTGCTGAGATCACTGCAAGCACAGGTCCTGCAATGCCTCCGACGGCAAGGCCGAATGTTGCTGCAAGTACACCCATACCGAGTGCCAGCATACCGATTGAAGGTACACCTGTACCAAGGCCGTAACTTGCTACTCTTCTAACTGCTGCTGCGCCCCATATCATACCGCATATTGCACCAAGTGCACCAATGAAGGACATATATTGTCCGGCTATATCAACAAGGAAATATGCTGCGTATATTCCGATAAGTCCGCCTGCAACACCAAAGGCTATAATATTATTCTGTGGAATCGCCTCTGCGGCTGCTCCACTTCCTCCTGCTGACATCTCAGAGACCTCCTATTGCCAGTACGCCAAGTATGGCACAGAAGAAAGTTGCTACAAGTGATGATAAGACTGCCCTTGGGAATCTCTTGAACTTAGGATCGTGGAAACCCTCAATGGTTCCTCCGATGTTATAGGATGGAATTACTGCGTTCACAAAGAAAACACCTACTGCAAAAATGCTGGCAATTCCTACAAGGTCCGGAAGAGCAAGTCCGTTTTCAATGCTCATGAGTGCATAGTAGACCATGGATCCGCCGAAACCACCAAGTCCACCGCCGATAACACCACTTACAAATGATACTGTCGGAAGTCCGTGTCCCTCAGTACCCTGTGAGACGTAAAGATCCTGTCTGTCCTTTGTGATAGGGTCGTACTTTACCTTTGCTGATGCCGGAGGACATCCAACACCATACACGTATGACCATGTTCCTACCATCATTGTAACAGATATCATTATCATTGCACCGGCTGCACCGGATGCAAGAACGAGTGCCATATTATCTGTGATCTGCATCATAGCACCGGCTGTTATAAGGCCTGTAAGACCTGCACCAGCTGCAAGCTGTACGGTACCTGTACCGATTCCTGTTGCCTGTGCCATAGCTGCAGGAGCACCACCTACAGGGACGAAGTGAACACTCCATGAAATTAGTACTCCACCTAATGTGATAAGTATCACGTAGAGTATGTTATCCATTAAGATGCCTGCTATATCGATCATGCGGCCACCTCTGCTTCATTTTCATCTTCTTTGTATGTGCCATATGCTTTGCGGGCAGCAACTTCTATGTTCCTGTTCCACAATATCAGAATAAGTACAATTATTACACCTGCAATGACTGAAACCCAGCCAATTGCATCTCCTCTGCTTGGATCGAACACTGCTGTTATCCAGCCACTGAGGAATACGGTCATACCAAAAGCAAGACCTGTTACAGGTCCACCGAATTTAGCGCAGAACCATGAATTGTCGATACCGTTTCTAAGACCGGATTCTGCTTTCCTCACGATATTACCGGAATTTGCAGCATTAAGGCCTGATCCATACTCGACGTTCTGGAATTGCCTTTCAGCACCGTAGTGTACGTCGCCGGTGGATGATCCTACTGCACCTACAGTGATTCCCCAAATGAATGCCAGAAGCGGCAGTGGGAAAGGATGTGCAAGCACTGTTGCCATAAGATATGATACCACAAGGATACAGAATGTCGTGATAAATGAATATCCCATGATAACGGGTATGTGACTTCTCATCACATCAAGATAAACTGGTTGTTTGAAACGTTTCTGACTTGCTGATCTGCCTAAATATGATGTAGCTGCATAAGTTCCGTGTATAGTTGCAGCGACAATTGCTCCGATAGCCAGTGCAAGGGCAGCAGATGCACCAGTACTGACCAGTACGGATGCGGTTGTTCCACCGATTGCACACATAAGTGCATTTGATGGTGGTTCTCCAGAAACAGCCTTACTATGTATCCTGTGAGGATACATCATCTGGGGCGCTAACTGCACCTGGGAATTAGGATTACTCTGTGACCCAACATCAGATTCAAGGTCTTCAGAGGCGCCTGCAATAGTTGCGGCTGCTCCCATAAGTGCAAGAACGCCCATACCTGTGAGCGGTTCCATTCACATTTCCTCCTTTTTATGTTAATTATTAGCGTAAATCATGCCAAAGTTAAATAGTTGTTTTTTTTAAAATTTTTATGATTACTATGGCGTAGACTAACGTCAGGTGGTTTGCATTATATTAAATACTTCTTAAACCTTTCGAATGAATATTATCAAAAGGCTTGCTATTTTCGTTTTTATTGTTTAAAACATTCAGTTTGTCTTAACAGCACAAAAATATATTATACATGTCCAGGTGGAATTTAAAAAAGTATTATTCTCTGCGTGTTAAGTTAAATATATATATGTCCGGTCTTGGCCTTTTTCCATTTCCCTTTGCAAAATCCATGTAACACCTGTTGCAAAGCACTCTGCTATTCAGAGAAGCAACTTCTGCGGTACCCGGGATAAGTCTGGCAAAAAGAAAAGAAGGCTCTATTCCAAGATTATTTGATGTTTCTCCAAGGTATTTTTTAATATGGTCCTCAAATATCTCAAGGTCATCGTACTGTAATCCTCTGGTGTTTATGGTAGTACCTTTACATCCGCAGGGAAGGGCAAAAGCATCCATCTCTATTATAAAGACAGGTTTTGCCAGAAGATTCCTCATTTTGTTTTCAAGATCACCACGGTTCTTTGCCAGCGTTTCTGTTATCATCTTATTTTCCTCAGTCTGATTTCAGGGGTTTGAGTATATTTTCGCTATCTTCTGTGGAATATATACTTATGATCCTCTCGGCCAGCCTTTTACAATAGCCGCATTTGTTGCAGATCTTATTACATTGTTTCCATTGTGAAATTGACCCTTCCAGTTCTTTATTGGGTATGTAGAAAAGGTCTCTTATATCCCGGGGACAATCCAGCAGGTCCATTAGATTACCTTCATAGGATTCATTAGCATAGGCCCGGACATTGTTAAGTATCCAGTTAGGGAAGTGTGTCCTTCCGCCTATCTTAAAGGTGTCTGTAATATGCTTGTACTCTTTAAGGTCTTCCGGTCTTATCCATGGAGACTTGATCAGTTGCTGAGGATCATTGATCCTGATCGAAAGACATTTGTAGTAATAATAATCGTCAAGCACATTCAGCTTTGGTCCCGGGCCGTTAGCATGGGAAAAGAAATTGAAATGTGCATATCTTAAAGGACACTGGTAAAGACATCCTTCATTAACAAGAAGTTTGAGGTCACAGGATACGGCATCCTGGATAGCTTCCAGTTTTTCGAAATCCCTGTTAACCACAGGATCTACTACTATAGTATCTGCACCAAGGCTTTCATAGAACTCAGCTTTCTGGGGTGAATCAACAAATGAAAGAACCGATACAACGACCTCCATATCATAGTCCCTTGAAAGCATTTCAATGAAATATGGTTCTGCCACTGTAATGGAATCAATTCCGATATTGTTGAGCTGATTGAAATACCAGTTAACTCTGTTGTACCCTCCGGGTGTGAGATGCTGTCCTCCCATACAGGAGCTGTTGAGGACTATCTCCATTTTAACTCCCATTTTGTGGGCATATGCGTTTTGTTCTGTTATCTCTTCAAGTCCTGGTGCACTGAGATTCGTCCTTCCGGTACCTACATAATCAGGTGTGCCCGCCATATATACGCCGTATATATCGTCTGAACCGGAGAGCAGCTCCTCAAGTCCCTCAAGGTGGCCCACATGGGGAACATATAATTTCATTGCTTTGCTGGTACTCTTTAATTTAGATAAGCATTTTGGTTTGATCATAGTGAAAAAGCAAAAATCTTATCAATTACTATTATAACCATCTAGGCATGATACTTGGTGCATCTTCCTTTGCAGGCAGTTTCCCGGAAATTGCTTCTGAATTGCAATCCGTTGAGCTTTACATGCCAAAGCTTGGTGTGTATAAGAATTCAGTATTGCAGAAGGATATTCTTGGATCAATACTTGATGAACTTTCAGTATGTGATCTGAAAACATCAATTCATGCTCCTTATTTTGCCGATGTATCCACTTATCCCAAAGACGTGGTGATTGATACGGCAAAAATGGGTGACCGTGAATTTCGTCTGATCCGTGATTCTATTGAACTTGCTTCAAACCTGGATTCAAAAGCTATAGTCCTGCACCCCGGAAGGTTTGACAATCATCGTGAAGCGTGTTTCGACAGGATGGTGTCCAACCTGAAGCTGCTTGCATCCGAGGCAGAAGATAATGATGTACTGCTGGGACTTGAGAACAAGGAAGGTACCTCCACAGGTAATCTGTGTTGCGGGGTGGATGAACTTATAAGGGCAGTTGAAGCAGTCAATTCTGACAACCTTGGAGCAACTTTTGATATCGGACATGCAAACCTCACATGTAATGGGGATAGCGCAAAACTTCGCGAATTTGCGAGAAAGCTGGCACCATATATTGTCCATGTCCATGTTCATGACAACGATGGGGTCTGGACTGAAGAATATGACGGAGATCAGCATCTTGCTCCTGGTTCAGGTATAATAGATTACAGTATACTTAATGAACTTAAAGGATACAGAGGAACCTATAATATGGAGGTTTTCTCCATGGAAGATGTGTGTTCAGGAAAAGAAACGCTGATGCAGATACTCGAATAATGACCTGCTGGAAAAGGATTCAGTGATTATAAGAAAAAAGCTCTTCTCGTCTTAGATTGTGTAGTTCGGTGGTACTACAAGCACAAGCACATCGGATATCTGAAGTACTTTTTCAGTTACAGATCCCATAAGTTTTTTCAGACCGTCTTTGCCGTGTGTTCCAATGACTATACGGTCAACATCTTCTTTTCCGGCAATCTCTGCAATTTTCTCAGCTGCATTGCCATCTTCTATCAGGGTATCTATCCTTTCCTCTTCGCATCCGTACTCAGTTAATATTTCAGTAATGGAAGCAAGAACATTTTCCGCACCTTCCTTCTGCCACGTCTTTCTTGAGAAGCCTTTATCAGCCACAACATGGAGAACAAGCAGTCTGTAGTCGTGTTTTAATGCGATGGTTGCTGCAACCTTTGCGGCATTTGAAGAGTATTCAGATCCATCTGTGGGGATGAGTATTTTCATTCAATTTGTGATGTGTACAGGTTATTATTAAATATGTTGGGAACACAATTGAGTATGATATTGGTTGCAATACAATTATTGTGTATATTCTACAAGGGTGAATGATGATGGATAAGTATCAGAAATTCAAAAAAATGGACAATAAAAGTTATTCCGATGTAACTCGTTTTTTGAAAGAGACCACACATCTTACAGCCAGGGAATGGGTAATATCCAGGATGTGTGCGGATTTTAAGAACCTCTCCGGTCATTCTGAAATGACCTGGATTGGTGAGAACCTGCCGGAACTTGTCCCTTTCATGGATGAGGAATATTCCAGGCAGGAAGTTTCCAATGCACGTGCATCATTCAAGAAAAAAGTCCAACGTAGCGGAACAACATTCTTCTATGCCTATTATGCAGGGCTGGTCACCCAGGAAGAAATTCTGACCATGATCCACAGAATGGTAAAAGATATCAAAAAGCTCATGGACACCGAAGGCAGTGAGGTTCCTGAAGAACATGCAACTGAAGTTCAGATGCTTGTCGCTGAGGTCCTCAGAAACATCAATGAATCACTGGATGAAGAATATTATGGCTGAGGATGGAGACCTTTATCCATCAGCACTCCTCAAGTCCCTGTCTTTTACAATAGTTCAGATAGCCAAGAAGCATTCTCATCTCTATCTGCCTGATATACCTTGCCTGGACCTTTGATACATGGAGAGTATTATCGCCGATCTTCAGTTTTATGTCAGAGTCCTTTGGTATACTCATTTCAGCAGGGACTATGGCAGGTCCTCCACATGTTGTGCAGAGGCGATAATCTTTGTTTGAATTGCGGATAAAATCCTCAACTTCAGTTTCAATCTTTATTTCACGTGGTACGTCTATCATGGATACAAGGCGGTATTATGTCTACTTAAATTTTATCCATT
>JAASSR010000010.1 GCA_021767785.1 Methanolobus sp. | reverse complement strand
ATAAACTGAGGAAACCATGTCATTCGATAATCTTAGTCTCATTTATCAGCTCCAGCGGGCGTTATCAGAGGAAGGATACACAACGCCCACTCCAATACAGGCACAATCCATCCCGCATCTTTTGAATGGAAGAGATCTGATAGGTATAGCCCAGACAGGTACGGGTAAGACAGCTGCCTTTATTTTACCTATTCTGCAGAATATGTCCGGATCATACAGCAAACCACGGCCTGGAAGCCCGCGTGTGCTGGTACTTGCTCCAACAAGGGAGCTTGCAGCCCAGATAGGTGATAGTTTTGCCACCTATGGAAAGTACACACGTTTTAAGCATACTGTTATTTTTGGTGGGGTAGGCCAGAATCCACAGGTCAGGTCACTTTCAAAGGGTGTGGATTCACTTGTAGCGACTCCGGGAAGGCTTCTTGATCTTATAGACCAGGGTCATATAGAACTCTCTTCTGTGGAGTATTTTGTTCTTGATGAGGCAGACAGGATGCTTGACATGGGCTTTATTAATGATGTTCACAAGATCGTCTCCATGCTGCCAAAGAAACGTCAGTCTCTGTTCTTTTCGGCAACTATGTCACAGGAGATATCAGAACTTGCCGGAAAATTGTTGAGTAACCCGGAAAAGGTTGAGGTTACCCCTCAGGCAACAACAGTTGAACTTATAGATCAGTTCATATTTTTTGTGGATTCGGAAAAGAAGAATCAATTACTTTTACAGCTTCTCAGGAGCAATCATCTTGATTGTGTTCTCATATTCACACGAACCAAACATCGTGCCAATAAGGTCACAGAGATGCTTAACAAGAACAGGATCTCTGCAGGTGCTATCCACGGAAATAAATCCCAGACACATCGTACAAAGACCCTTCAGAACTTCAGATCAAACCATTTACGTGTACTGGTAGCAACGGATATTGCTGCCCGTGGCATAGATGTGGAGAATATTTCTCATGTTATAAACTACGACCTGCCAAACATCTCAGAAAGTTACGTTCACCGCATTGGTCGAACTGCGAGGGCAGGAGCCGAAGGAACTGCATTTTCATTCTGTGCAGCCGATGAACGCGATTTCCTGCGTGATATCGAGAAGCTTATCAGGATGGAGCTAGAGGTGGCAGAACATCATTATCACTCTGAAAAAGCCAGAAATGCCACAGGTGATGCGGCACGTCCGGCTCCGAGACAACAGAAGAGGCAAAAAAGAGGCAGTGGAAAGTATAAAGGTACAAACAAAGGTGGAAAGAGCAGAGACAGCAGCCGGAACAAAAATCAGAATAAAATGAAAAACAGGAATAAGAGTGGCAGAAAAAGAACTAAGAACTTTGATCGACCTTAAAGTTCCTGCTCACGACTATTCTTATATTCTTTATTTAGCAAAATGAAGTCATCCAAAATGAAATATGTCATCTGAAATAGAGCAGAATACCACCGTTTTTAAACAGTGGAGGAATGCGTCAAATCCTAATGGAGCATCTATATAGTGTAGATACATATGTTCTACATATGCTTCTGACTATGAAAGTGAAATTATATCCTGATGATTATCAGCATAGGTCCTTACTGGAAACAATAGAACGTTTTAACTGAGCGGACTGGCCATCGGTGTTGCAGGACTTGTCACAGTATTCCTTGCACTGATTCTGACCAGGTTATTGATGTGAGCTTCTGTCCCAATGGAAATGATTATTTCATTAAACCACTATATTCAAGTGTATCAGGAGTTTGCATGATATTTATACAAAAGAGATATCAGGATGTTGCTGAGGAGATAAATGAGGCTGACATCGACCGTGTAAAGATGAATCTCACAATCACAAGAAAGGTCTGTTGTGGTGGCAGGGAGAAGAAGGATTATGACCTTGGGTGGATAGATAACCCTGAAGACATGAAGATAACAACTGTAAAAGCTTATGAGATCAAGGACAGGGTTCTTGAAGTCTGGATAGAACCTTAAATTACAGAGTAATGATAATTTCAGATTGATGATTGATATATCAAACCCCGTAGCATCTTTGCTAGTATTTTTTAAAACCTTAAAATAAACAGACCAGCCAGTATAAAACTGGCTGCAAATAAAGTTCAATTAATACATTTCTTTTGTTCCTCAATCTTCCCTGAAGCTTATTTTATTCTCTGCCATGAATTTCATGCATGCGTTTGATTCCATCACTGGAAAACTATCGAAATAGCAGATATCTCTCCAGGGAAAAGTACCTGAGGCAAAAGATTCAGCATCTTCTACATCATATATCACTATGTGTCGGCAGGAAGACAGGTCTTCCCATTCACTGACAACCTTCATTCCTTCCGGGTACTCCCAGTTTGAAAATCTTTTCAGCATTTCAGCAGTGTCCTTTGGTTCCCATGTGACAATATCCATGAAAAGCATTTTATCACTCCCTATATATGTTTATTTATTCTCATTTCTCTAATATGCAAAAATATAGTTGAATATTTGTTCAATATCACAAACATATAGAAATTGGTTTTCAGGCAGCATATTTTTTTTGAATCAATGTTACTGAACAAAACTTCAGATTTTCAAATTCAGATCAGGGATAAACATTTTGCTTTTAATTTATGGATAAAAAAACAAGAAACTGAAAAAAGAAGCAAAACAAAAATTTCATTAATCGAGAATTATTCCTGACTACTCCCTGTGAATTATTTCGGCAGGTACCTGCAAAAAAGAAAAGGGTTCTTACCTTTCAAGCTCTTTTTCGACTTCAAGTATCTTCAATGCGATCTTCATTACAGAATCCGGGTTCAGTGAGATTGAATCTATTCCTTCCTTCACCAAAAACTCTGCAAACTCCGGGAAATCGCTGGGAGCCTGGCCACAGAGGCCACTGTGTTTGTTGTTGCGTTTAGAGCCCTGCACTGCCATTGAGACCATTTTCTTTACGGCATCATCGCGTTCATCGAAAGTTGAGGCCAGGATCTCTGAGTCACGGTCAACACCCAGTGTCAGTTGGGTGAGGTCATTCGATCCTATTGAGAATCCGTCGAAGTACTGGCTGAACTCATCTATGAGCAGGACATTACTGGGGATCTCGGTCATCATGTAGACCTGCAGGTCGTTCTCTCCTCTGACAAGACCATTCTTCTTCATTTCTTCCAGCACCTTTTCCGCTTCTTCAATACGGCGGCAGAACGGGATCATAAGTATGAGATTTGTCAGCCCCATTTCATCTCTCACTTTTTTCATTGCCCTGCACTCAAGAGCGAAACCTTCTCTGTACCGCTCATCATAATAACGTGAAGCTCCCCTGAAACCAAGCATGGGATTATTCTCTTCGAACTCGAAGTACTCACCGCCCACGAGCGTTGCATATTCATTGGTCTTGAAATCACTCATACGCACAACAACAGGTCTCGGGTGGAACGAAGCGGCAATTGTTCCAACTCCCTGTGCCAGCTTCTCAATGAAGAAATCTTCTTTCTTATCGTACTGGTCTGTGAGTTCCTCTATCTGGCGTATCACATTCCTGTCCCCGACCTTTTCAGGATGGACAAGAGCCATTGGATGGACCTTGATGTAACTTGTAATGATGAACTCCACTCTTGCAAGTCCTATGCCGTCATTTGGTATCATTGACAGTGCAAAAGCCTCTTCAGGATTACCCAGGTTCATCATGATCTCGGTCTTTGTTTTCTCAATACCTTTCAGATCGACACTTTCAGTATGGAACTTGAGAGCTCCTTCATGAACTTTGCCTTCATCCCCTTCAGCACAGTTAACCGTAACATCCATGTCATCTCTCAGTTTTTCAGTGGCATTTCCTGCACCAACAACCGCTGGAATACCAAGTTCACGGCTCACAATAGCCGCATGACATGTCCTTCCGCCTTTATTTGTTATAATAGCGGCAGCTCTTTTCATCACTGGTTCCCAGTCCGGGGTCGTAGTATCAGCTACAAGTATCTCCCGGGTCTCAAATTCAGGAAGCTTTGAGACATCAGGGATAACATGTACTTTTCCGGACGCGATCTTGGATCCAACACTCCTTCCGCTAACCAGCACATCCGAATGTTCGTCCAGATAATATGTCTCAAGTATGTCCTTTGCTTTTAGTGACTGAACAGTTTCCGGCCTTGCCTGAACAATGAACAGCTCTCCGGTCTCACCGTCTTTTGCCCATTCAATATCCATAGGAACTGTTTTTGCCTTTTTGCTGGAATAGTGATCCTCGATTGTAACCGCATATTCAGCCAGTTTCAGTATTTCATCATCATTTATACAATAGCGCTTCCTGTCAGTCTCGGGAACATCCACATTACGGGTCAGCACACGTGAATTCCCTCGACCGTATATCATCTTGATCTCTTTACTGCCGCGTTTCTTCTTTATTATCGGTCTGAAACCTTCTTTAAGAGTAGGTTTGAAAACATAGAACTCATCCGGATTGACAAGTCCCTGTACTACATTCTCACCAAGACCATAGGCTCCGGTAATGAACACGACATTCTCAAAACCTGTCTCAGTATCAATGGTGAAGATCACACCACTTGAGGCAAGGTCCGAGCGCACCATTTTCATAACACCTATAGACAGCCCCACTTTGAAATGATCAAAACCGTTGTTCACCCTGTATGAGATGGCCCTGTCTGTAAAAAGTGAAGCAAAACACCTGTTACAGGCATCTTTCAATGAATGGTAGCCATGAATGTTCAGGTAGGTCTCCTGTTGTCCGGCAAAAGAGGCATTCGGCAGGTCCTCGGCAGTGGCAGAACTGCGTACTGCAACATCTGTGTCCTCCCCATACTGTTCACAGAGCTCATCGTAGGCGGTCTTTATCTCGTCCCAGAGGTCATCCGGTATTCCAGCATCAAGTATGATGTTTCGTGCTTTAGTCCCCCTCTTTGAAAGATCGGTCACATCATCAGTGTCAAGGCCTTCAAGTGTCTTTTTAAGATCTTCAAGTACGCCTGCAGATTTTAATATATGCCAGTAGGCATCTGCAGTAATTGCAAAACCATTAGGTATTCTTATATCCTTTTTTGTAAGCTCTCTGTACATCTCTCCAATGGATGCGTTCTTACCTCCCACAGATGGAATGTCATCTATGGTTATTTCCTTAAACCAGCGAATATATTTGCTGTCTGTCATTATGTACCCACTCCGATAATTTAAGTTCCTTTAATCGTGCATATGTTTGCACTGCAAATTATTATGTTTTATGGAAGTTTTTATGTAGTCCACTATAAATGCATATTCCTGTGGATCAAAGAAAAACCCGGTAAATCTCTCTGTAGTTCAACCATCGTTTCCGATTGCATCCACCGGACATGACATAAGTGCCTCATTACAGGAATTCCTTTCACTTTCGGTTTCCGGCTGCTTGAAAACATAGGCATTTGAATCTGCCATCCTGAAATTTTCAGGCGCTGTGTTAATGCATACCCGACAGGATATGCAATTTATGTCTACAAAATAAGGGCCCGGGACATTTTCCGGGACTTTGTTATCTTTATCTGCTATTACTACTCCCCCTTGATAAATATGCTTCTTGTTATTATACTGACTATACTAACGCATTACAAACATAATAATTATTGTTATTTGAACTGAATCGGAGTTCGAACTGAAAAGTAAAAGAGGATGATTATGTTCACTCCTATTAGGAACATTACTCACTAAAATGCAGGTAACTCAGGAAGAACTTTAAGTAGCTATGGATTCATACAATACAATTTGCCGTCTTTTGTGTGATCTTGTTGTTTTAAATGATAAGCTTCAATGTTACTATATTTAACGTTTATGATAGTAGATTATTATTAATTCAATCTTCTTTTGCCACTGAATAATATGAAGGCTCTAAATAATAAATATCGAATGTGATTTCTATATTAGGGTAAATCTTATAAGTTTCCTGACAGAAATACATCTTCAAATAAAGAATATACGGTAACTGACGTTAAGGTAGAAACGCAATGTTAACGGCGTTAACTGTGTGAAAAAGATGTTATATAGGTTATATATATTATTTAGTGAACTGTGAAAGATTCCACTACAATATGCCTGAATTTGATAAGCATTTTATCCGAAATAATCAATTAATAACACAAAGGAATCATTATGAAGGCTGAATTAATAAGTACTGTGTTTTTATCCGAAAAAAGAAAAAATACTCTTCTTATGTTAATGGAAGAGCCAGCCACAGTAGATGAGATAAAAGATTCATTAACAGGAACTACAAGTGCGATCATGGCACAGGTAAAAATACTTCTTGAAGAAGGCCTTATCGAACAAAATAATGGTGAATACAGGTTAACTTGTATCGGGCATGTAATTATGAAAAAAATAAAGCCTCTCATCAAAACGCTTCATGTGGTTCAGGAAAATAAGGATTACTGGGACAGTAGAAATCTGAGTGCTATTCCCGAACCACTTCTTGACAGAATTGGTGATCTTGGAGAGATTATGGTTCATGAACCAGATCTCAATCACCTTTTCGAGCCACCAAAGGAATTGATTACAAGTCTCTACAATACAAAAAATGTATGTACATTTTATTCGTATTTCTGCCCCTCATGTCCTAAAAACTATTCTGAACTGGCAAAAAAAGAAGTTAACTATGACCTTATCCTCACCAGGCCGGTATATGAGAGATTGATGGAAGAGTATACTGAACAATACAATACTATGATCAAATCCAGGAATTCCCATCTGTATATATGTGATGACGATACATTGAAACTTGGTGCTCTTTCAGTCACAGATGATCTTCTTTTAATAGCTTTTTTCAACAAAGATGGTGTATTTGATCACAAAAAGGTCATAACATTTGAGGACAGTGCACGCAAATGGGGAAAAGATCTCTTTCTTTATTATAAGGAAAAAGCAGAACAAGTGAAATAAACACTTTCCTATAAAGTTTTATTGACTTTGCCATTTAGTCCACAATTCCCTACTTTTAATTTATCTTAGTTTCGTCTTTTATATTCAATATATTTCTACTGCTCCGACGTCTGATACGATTCATGGTTTTGATATTATCAATGGTCTCTTTTTTTCTATCAATGGAGTTTTCCTGCATACTATCATTCTGAAATATGGTACTTTCTATAATCATTATTTGAACAGAGAATGTAGTATCGATAATAATATTTGCATTGATTAATTACCTGAAGTTATTATATATAATTCTACTCTGCTATTTGCTTATGGTCAACAATAATGGATTCTTGAATCTGTTTTGTGATCACTGAAATATTAATTAATAAATCGATGACAGGAGATGTAAATTGAAAAATTTCTTTCCTGCCAGCAACATAAAAATGGGTGATTAAATCATGCCAGCGAAAGATTATGCACCAATAGATCAAAATTGGCTCGAAGAAGCAGGAAGTTTATGGACAACACCTTGGGTTGATACACCATCTGAAAGGGTGATAGTAGACCCGATTATTTTGTCTCATGCTGCAAGCTTGTTTAGGAAAAATGCAGGATATTTCTATCAGAATCCTGATGAAGCGGTAAGGATGGTATGTGCTGCCTGTGAACTGTACGATGTCACTCCTGTTGGTCACTATCTCTATGCCGACTACTGGGGTATGGACTACGGGGCTGAGATAAAAATGCAGACAAATTCTCCGCCAGGTATTACCAAACGTCCTATAAAGACTCCTGAAGACGTTGATAATTTTGAAGTTCTGGATACTGATGAACTGGTAAAGGGTCCGACTCTGACAACACACTACAAAGCACTGGATACAGTGAAAGATGAATATCCGAACATGTTCGCTCCTATCACTCAGCTGGGAGGAACTATGGAAGTAGCAACCAACTGGGCTGCTATTGAAGATGTATTTATGTGGATGATTACAGAGCCTGAAGTTGTTGATAAGCTCTGTACAAAAGCAGGTGATCATATGGTAAATGCCTGCAGGGCAACAGCCGAAAGATATGGAGCAAACGTAATGATCACCGGTTCAGTGATAGCCAGTGGTGACCTTATGGACAGGGAACAGATCAAAAGATTCAGCTACAACCCGGTTTCACGTGCAGTCAGAAAGGTTCTGAATGAAGGAGCAGGTCCGGGTGTCTACTACCATCTTTGTGGAAACCATACAGATGACTTTGAGATGTGGAAAGATGCTCCAATGAGTCCGTTCTCAATTGTCCAGATCGGATATGACGGACAGGACATATTCCCTACTTCAAAGCTTGTAGAGCACTTCGGAGACAGATGTACCTGTTTCGGAACAGTTGATACAAAACTTGTAGATCGTGGAACACCTGCACAGGTCTATGAACAGGCAAAAGAGCAAGTGCTTGCCGGAAAAGACAGTCCAAGAGGATTCATCCTGGGAACTGCATGTGAATGTCCGACCAACGCTCCACCTGTTAATGTCCATGCACTGGTAAAGGCTGCAAAAGATTTCGGAAAATATGAAAAGTTCTAAGGAAAAACCGGTGACCATTTAGATAACAATAGTGAGGATTAATCATGGATATAAAAATAACTGAAGAACTGGACAATTTACTGAAGGACAATGGTATCAAAAAAGAAGAGATCCAGGAAATAATCGACAATGCAGAATCCAATGGAAGTAAACTGGAAGCCATAGATGGTGATCTTTGTATAGCAAAGGGCTGTACAGATAATCTGACAATGTATGCTGTTTACTCTCCTTCAGAACTTGTTGACGTATATGCCCATAAAATGAGCATACTCGGCCTTACAGGAGGGGAACTTCATGATGTGGAATATGACGATTCAAGTGACTGGAAATGTGTAAAGTGTGACGAGATCGCACTGGAAAGGAATGTTGACATGACATATATGGGTGTTACAAGACCCGGCCCCGGTCTTGTATGTCCTAAATGTAATGAATTCTATGTTTCAGATGGTGTTGCAAAGACCCTGAAGACTGCAGAATCAATCCTGGAAGAAAAGAGAGCTTAATTCAGCTCTCTGATTTCTTTAGATTTAAAAAACCACCTTTGAGAGGGATATTGTGGAAACTATCAAAAATATCACCAGCCTTTGTCCTGAATGTCTTGCTAAAATAGAAGGCAGCAAATATGTCGAGGACGGAAAAGTATACATTATGAAAAAGTGCCCCGATCATGGCGTTTTCATAACTCTTGTTTCCAACGATGCAGACCATTACAACCTGATGGAAGAATGCTTCGATGTGGACCGTGCAGGAGCAAAATCATCTTTAACAGATGTTGAAAGAGGCTGCCCTTTTGATTGTGGCCTGTGTCCCTCTCATAAACAGGATACATGTCTGGCAGTGGTGGAAGTCACTGACAGATGTAACATGAAATGTACTTATTGTTTTGCAAATTCATCAATGGACGACAGTCTCGATCCTGATATGGATACCATCAGAAAGATGTTCGAGACCGTAAAAAAATGTCAGAACGATCCCACATGCATTCAGATATCCGGCGGTGAACCTACATTGAGGAATGACCTGCCTGAGATAATAAAAATGGGAAAAGATATCGGGATCGATCATATAGAACTGAATACCAATGGCATAAGGATCTCAAAAGATCAGGATTATTTTGATAAAATAACATCTGCAGGTATAGATGCTGTTTATCTCGGATTTGACGGGGTATCCGATGATATATACAAACAAAGAACCGGAAGGGAACTTCTGGAAGTCAAAAAAGAGGTAATAAAGCGTTGTGAGAGGGCAGGTATCGGAGTAGTACTTGTCCCTCTTGTTGCAAAGGATTATAACCTGCATGAGGTCGGAAAGATAATCGATTTTGCGGCTGAAAGGGTCCCTGCCGTCAGAGGTGTACATTTCCAGCCGGTATTCTATTCAGGAAGGTCACCATCCGAAAGAGAAAACAAGGTTACAATTCTGGATCTTCTTGAAGCTATAGAAGAACAGACAGATGGCCAGCTCAAAGTAAGCAATTTCACACCTTCCCTTATGCCACATGCTCACTGCGGAGCTACGTGTCTTACACTTATAGACAACGGTGGATTCCTGCCCCTGACAAATGTTTCTCTGGGTGCGGTGAAATCTGCATCAGATGTGGCCAGTAAAACCAAAAAATCAATTATGGGCAGGTGGAAGGGTCTTGAAAAGGAAAAGGAATCGAAACCTTCCTGCGGTGATCTGCTTGTAAAGAGTTCCTGCTGTGAAAAACCACTGAGCGATATAACCGTAAAAGGCTCATGTTGCGAAAAACCAGTTACCGATGTTCTTCCAAAATCAAAGCCAGATATGAGCGGATGGGCTGATTTCATCGAGATGAGCAAGAACAATTACCTGACAATATCGACCATGGCATTCCAGGACGTATGGTCATATGAACAGGACCGTGCTGAGAACTGCTGTATACATGTTGTTACACGCGACGGAAGGTTCATTCCTTTCTGTAATTACAACATGACAAGCTGCAACGGTGATTTCCTTTATCGGGATGCAGCGTAATCATATTTCATTTTTATTTTTAATAATTTTGTTTTTATTTTTATTTATAGTTATCAGAAAACAACATCAAACCAAGCCTTAAAACTAAAACAGAACAGGAGGCAAAAAATGAGTCTTCCTTCAAAGATCAATACGTCTATCCGCATGAGTGTGGCAAAGAGAAAGCTCAAATCCAGAAATATAGGTCTTCAGGATGGAAATCCACTTGAACAGTGGGGTCTGTCCAAGATCAAAACCGACATCAAGAACAATAAAGAATTAAAGAGATCTTTTGGTCACAAAGAACTCAACAGGGACGATATCAAAGAGTACAAGCTGTTCAAGTTCAGGGAACTGCTTGCATATGTTCTGAAAAGTAGTCCTTATTACCAGGACCTGTATGCGGGTATGAACATCGATCCTTCGGATATAAGAACCTATGAAGATCTTGAAAAGTTACCACTTACCGAACAGGAAGGCCTGGCTGAGAAACCCTATCATTTCCTGTGTGTTTCAAGAAAAGATATTGCCAGGGAGTTCACAAGTTCCGGGACAACAAATATGCTCAAAAGAATGGCATATACTCAGGGAGAACTTCTTGAGATAGTAGATTCCGTTATCTCCGGTTTGAAAATGGCGGGGATGGAAACAAAAGATGATACTTTACAAATAATGTACCCTACCATAACTGCTACCTGGGATCCAGGACTTGTCCTTAGCAAAGCGTGCATGCTTGCGGGTTTTAATTCAGTTATCGAAGATTCTCTTGATGTACATGAACAGATCAAAACTATGAGAGAATCCGGCACGACTTTCATTATAGGCACTTCTTCTTTCCTTTACGAGCTTTCAAAGCAGGCAAGAGGATTTGTAGAACCTGGAGAACTCGGCATCAGGAGAATTATCTGTTCATCCGAACCATTAACAGAAGCTATGAGAAAAGAGATCGAGAGTGTCTGGGGATGTAAGACCCTGCGCCAGTGGGGTATGACAGAATTAGGACTGGCCAATGCAATAGAATGTGAGCACCAGGATGGTTTCCATCTGAACAATCCGGATTTCCTTGTTGAAGTTATAGATCCGAAAACCGGGAAGATATTGCCACCAGGTGAGAAGGGGGAGCTTGTTGTCACCACCCTCAGGAGAAAATGCATGCCTCTTATCCGTTACAGAACAAGGGACATAACTTCCGTTATTGATGAGCCATGTAGCTGTGGTGCCTGCGTTGATCAGAGGATCAGTGGCATAGAAAGGATGGAACTTTGAATCAAAGGGGACTTAGATTATTGAAATACTAACGTAGGTGGTGGGAAGTTTGTCTGATATTGATATAATTCTGGACGCAAAGAAAAGAGCTCTTAATGGTGAAAAACTGGACAGGGATAGTATCATTGCCCTTCTGGAGATAGATCCTGAATCGCATGATGCAGAAATACTTGGTATGGCTGCCAGGGAAGTTGCGGAATCAGTCACTGGAAACCGGGCAAGTGTTTGGGCATCCATTGGAGTTGACTATAAAAAATGTGCTATGAATTGCGATTTCTGTTCATTCGGTCAGAAATGGGGACTGATTGATAAGGAAAGTGAAAGAAGTACGGAAGAAGTCATAGAACTCATAGAAAAATTCGTTACACAGGGTTCCAGATGGGTTACACTACGTACTACCCAGTTCTACGGATTTGAAAGACTCATTCAACTTATAAAAGATATACGTGCAGAAGTTCCCGGAAATTATGAGATAGTTGTTAATACAGGTGAGTTCGATGAGGAAAAAGCAAAGATACTCGCGGAGGCAGGTGCACAGGTGGTATATCATACTCTTCGTCTTCGTGAAGGCACTGATACCAGGTTCAGACCTGAAGAAAGGCTTGAAACCCTCAGATCAGTAAGAACATCCCCTCTAAACCTTGCATATCTTGTCGAACCGATAGGTATCGAGCATACGAATGAGGAAATCGCGGATATCTTCCTTAAAGGAATGGAACATAATGCAATTCTTTCAGGAGCCATGGCAAGAGTTCCACTTGAGGGCACTCCTCTTGCTAACCACTCACAACTATCCGAGAGAAGGCATGCACAGATAGTAGCGGTCACACGTCTGGCAGCAGGTCGCCATGCACCGGATATCTGCGTACATCCACATTCAAGGCTTGCAATTGAATGGGGGGCTAATGTTGTTGTTGTCGAGACCGGGGCTATACCGCGGGACACAGGTGACTGTGATTGTGAATGGCATGGATTCGATATGAGCACAGCAAAAGAGTATTTCGAAAATGCAGGATATGTTTTCTTCTCAGGAGAGGCAAGCTGAATGAATAAAAATCTGTCATTTTTATGTTCATTTATTGTTCTTATTGCTCTGTTTGCATCAGGGTGTACTGATAATGCCGTTCAGGATACGCAGAGTGCAACAGTAGGAACATGGAAAACAGCACAGACCATCCAGCCATTCCTGTATCAGGAACACGTGGCAGATGATTACATTATAGAAGTTCTTCCTTTCACCAATCCAGGTGACCAGAAATCCGCTCTGCTTGCAGGGGACCTTGACATGACTGGTACTACAATAGCCCTAGCGATAACCGCTGCCTCAAGGGGTGAACCTGTGGTTGTTGTTAGCACTCTGTGTAATAAATGCTCGGCGATCGTTGTAAGGGATGATTCAAATATTACAACACCTGCAGACCTCAAGGGAAAGACAATTGCCTGCGTACCCGGAACAATGCATCATGTCCTCCTTCTTGAAACATTGGAGAATGCAGGGCTGGATCCTGAAAAGGATGTAACTCTTCAGAGGATTGATTTCTTTGACATGGGACAGGCTCTTTCCCGGGGAACTGTGGATGCTTTCTGCAGTGGTGAACCCTATCCTTCCCTTGCCATAGCTGATGGATACGGACGTGTACTCAGTTATCCGTATTACGGCGAAGGTGTCGGAACCATCAATGCAGGTATGCTGACCACAAAATACCAGGTGGAGAACAACAGGCAAGAGATCCAGAAACTTGTAACAGCTCATGCAAGGTCTACGGAGTATCTGAAAGCCAATCAGAAAGAATGGCTTACAATGTCCTCGGAATTCGGAACAGACCCTAAGGTACTGGAAATAGCTGCGGATAATATGGAGCTTGCCTGGGATATGGATGAAGAATACATCATGCAGGCAGAGAATCTTGCAGAGAGAATGAAAGATCTGGGAATGATAGAAGAAATACCGCATATGGATGCGTTATTTGACCTGAGTTTTGTGGAACAGGCACGTAAGGATCTGGATGAAAGTGAGAATGCCTGAGAATTATGAAAGAGCAGATATTGCAGGTTTCATACTCCCTGTATCATTATTTACTATCTGGTATGTTGCAACGCAGGATGGTGGTGTGCCTGCATATCTGCTTCCTTCACCCCGGGATCTGATACTCACAGCCCTTGATTTTGTAACAGGCAGTGAAAGTCTGACCCCATATGCGGGAACGTTTTCTGTGCACAGTCTTGCCAGTGTAAAGAGAGTTCTGAGCGGCTTTTGTCTGGCAGCAGCTGTCGGACTTCCTCTGGGTTTTCTTACAGGTCGCATAGCCCTGGCAAAAACCTCCCTTGATCCTACAGTACATCTTATTCGTATAGTCCCGGGAATCGGATGGCTCCCCCTTGCAATGGTCTGGTTCGGGGTAGGAGAAAAGACAACCCTGTTTCTCATATCTCTGGCAGCATTTTTCCCTATATATGTCAATGCTGCACAGGGTGCTTCCTCTGTTTCACCCATGCTGGTACGTGCAGGCAGGATGCTGGGGGCAAATGATCTGGCAATATTTACAACAGTAATATTTCCTGCAGCTATACCATCAACGGTAGCTGGTCTTCGTCTGGGACTGGGACTCTCATGGGCTTATCTTGTACTGGGAGAACTGACAGGGGTAACACATGGCCTTGGAGCTGTTATGATGGATGCACGTATGCTGGGCAATGTTGAGATGATCCTTGTTTCAATGATATTTATCGGGATTCTGGGTCGTATAAGTGACATGATTCTTGTAGGTTCCTTCAGAAAACTGAATCTGTTAAAAAGAGGGTTTGAAGAATGAAAGCAGCAAATATTTCCGCAACCGATATAAGCAAGAGTTTTTCCATACCGGATGAGAATGATCTTTTGCATGTCCTTGAAGATATTCATTTTGAGATCAGGGAAGGTGAATTTGTTACTATTCTGGGTCCAAGCGGTTGTGGCAAATCAACGTTTCTGAATATCCTTGCGGGTTTTGAGGAGGTGGACAGCGGATATGCGATCTGCTGTGGAGAACCTATAACCGGCCCATCTCCGGAAAGGGCGGTTGTGTTCCAATCTCCGGTACTGTTTCCGTGGCTGGATGTCAAAGATAACATTATGTACGGACTGAAGCAGCTGGGTAAAAAGAAAGACGAATCTGAAACTCTCTCTTTAGAATACCTGGAAGCTGTGGGTCTTGAAGGCTTTGGAAATTATTATCCTGTACAGCTATCAGGAGGTATGCAGCAAAGAGTTGCCCTTGCCCGCTCACTGGTACTCGGTCCCAAAGTCCTGTTGATGGATGAACCCTTTGCGGCATTGGATGCCCAGACACGTTACAATATGCAACAACTCCTGCTTCAGCTCTGGGAAAATAACCAACAGACCATTGTTTTTATCACTCATGATGTGGAAGAAGCTCTTTTGCTTTCAGACCGTGTATGCATAATGAGTAAAAGGCCCGGCAGCATCATTGAGCAGATAGCTGTTCCTTTTGAACGGCCTCGTCCGATTTCACTTACAGGCACCAGTGAATTCTCAATGCTGAAAAGCCATATTCTCAGCAGACTTCTGACATGATAATATGAATATCTGGTTATACTTTTCATAAAAAATAATTTATAGTTATACAACCGTCAGCAATTAATATCATTGATTACATATTATTACTTGGTCACAGGGAATAAGCTGTATAATGAAGCAACTCTCAGGATGGAGTAATACTCGATCTCGAAACAAACTTCATTAACGCGTATTTAAGATGAAACAAAATTCAGGGCAGAATAAACCCTGATCCTGAAATAAACTTCACCAACGCGTAGCTAAAAATGAAGCGACATTCAGGACGGATTAAAGCCCGATCCCGTAACAAACTTCATTACCTTGTGACCACCTTTTTATATTCCTAATTCGTTTTGCAGATCATCTTTCACTTTTGTAGCTGCAATTCCTGTCACATTCTTTATTATACTGTGTATAATTGCAAGCTGATGGAATACCTATCTTTTCGTACCAGTCAAGATCAAACAATTCTGAGAGATAATTAATTCCTTCATCCAGGGAAATACGGGTTGCTTTTTTACAGCATCTTGCGCCACCGGCTTCTGCAATGGAATTCAGGGTTATTGAAGTTGCCCTGTTTGCATGGGAACGTTCATCAGGTGTGAGTGGTGTGGCTTCGAGCAGGATACTTACTGCAATACCCACTCCAAGACCTGCACCGCAGGCACCGTAAAGTCCGCAATAGCCTCCGGGTATCTTGCTTCCACGTTTGATTGCTTCAAGAGTATTCTTTTGTTTTTTTTCACCTATCCGGTTCTGATAAGCAGTCACAATAACTGCCGGTACAAGAGCGTGATGTTCCGGTCCGTGCATATGGATAGCAGGATGTTCCATTATCTTTTCAGCGATCTCCATGGGATCCTGCAGATCAGTATTCAGACAAACATTTTCAATAACCTTCAAAGCATCTTTGCTGTGGCATTCATTACAAACGAAATGACCGTTCTTGCAGATGAAATAGGATTCTTCTTCGCATCCGCAATAGTTGCATATTCCTTTGATCGGCTGGTTAAGATAGTTGATCTCATCTCCACATACCAGACAGTTTGCCTTTTCACTTGCATTCTCTCCTTTCACTGGTCTGCGACAGTTCTGTCCTGTTTCAGATAACAATAATTTACAGTTTATCTTCTCCTTTTGTTCGATTTCCAAATCCATCACCTGTGTACTTCTTTAAGTTGTGAACATGAAATTCTCATCAGCCAGCTTGTTGGCAGACGACATACAAGAGACCGTAAAAGACCAAACCCTCTGCCGGGAATAACTACATCTTTGCCTGCCAGCATTGCTTTGTAAGTATCCCTGGCCACATCCTTTGCGCTGACAGCCATCCATGAACTGAAAGCTCTTGTGTATTCCATTCCGGCAGTAAGTTTAAATCCTGTATCCTTCACTGCTGTAGGGCAGACAGTAAGTACTCTGACATTCTTTTTTTTCTCTTTCAGTTCGTAATTAAGAGCGCGACTGAACTGCAAAATAAAGCTTTTACTGGCACCATATGTTGCAAAATAAGGATTCGGCTGGAATGCAGATATGGATGATACATTGATGATCCGGCCATCGTCATGGTCGAGCATTTCTTTGAGATATAACCTGTTCAAGCGGTACAATGTCATAACATGCAGCTGAAGCATTTCAAGTTCTTTGCTGTTATCTATCTCATTTACAAAACCATAAGTTCCAAACCCGGCACAATTGACCAGTACACTGACCTGCAAAGAACGAGTCCTGGTGAACTCATATACCTTCCCAGCAGCATCATGTTCTGTAAGATCCTGCTCAAGTATGAATATGCGCATATTCAGATTAAAGCCCTGTAAGATATCTCTGACCTGCTCCAGCTCTTCTCTTGTTCTGTCAACTAGTATCAGATCGTAGCCTTCACGGGCAAAAATCTTTGCCAGTTCTTTTCCGATACCACCTGCTGCTCCGGTGATAAGCGTAGTTTTACAGAATAGAGTTTCTGGACCAGATTTTCTGTTTGTCATGATCACATCCACCTGTACAGAAGTTTTACTAACCATCTGATACGATCATTATAGGGAGGATAGATCATTTTCAACGAACCCCATTTGCGATGAATGATACTTCGTTTGTTTGAGAACTCCATAAAACAGTTAAACCCCAGTGATCTGCCCATTCCACTGTCATTGATCCCTCCGAAGGGTAGTTCCGGGTTACTATAAGCCAGCATATAATCATTGATCACAACTCCTCCGGATTTGTTTCTGTCCATAAAATATCGGGTATTATCCCGATCATTGCTGGCTATGTAAAGCATAAGGGGATCAGGATTGTTGCTGATAATCTGTTTTACTTTTGACCTGTCCTTATAGGTGATCACGGGAAGCAAGGGACCGAATATCTCTTCATTCATAATATCCATTTCTACTGAGATATTATCAAGTAATGTAGGTGAAATAAAAAGCTCTTCTTTGTCAAAAACTCCGCCGCACAGCACAGATGCACCTTTTTCCAGTGCATCTTCATACAAATAAGTAAGACGCAGGAAATGATGATCATTTATTATTCTGCAGTAATCCGGTGATTCTTTTATGCCTTTTCCATTCCCAGGGTAATATTCTTTTATTGAATCATTAAATTCACTTGTGAACTCGTCTTTTAGTGATTCATGAATAATGAGATAATCAGGTGTTACGCATGTCTGACCGCTGTTTATCGATTTTGCCCATGCAAGACGTTTTGCTGTTGTTTGAACATCGGCGGTCCTGTCAATGATGGCCGGTGATTTTCCTCCGAGTTCCAGAGTAACACTGGTAAGATTTTCTGCGGCTTTTCTCATTACTATTTTTCCGACTCTGGGACTGCCGGTAAAGAAAATATGGTTAAATGGTAGTTTCAGTAGTTCTGAAGCAACAGAAGCATCTCCTTCGACAACTGCCACCTCTTTCCAGTCAAAAAGCTCATCTATCATTTTTTTAATGTAAGATGAAGTGTGGGATGATATTTCACTTGGTTTTAAAAAAACGGAATTTCCTGCTGCTATAGCATAGACCAGAGGTACCAGGGAGAGGTTGAAGGGAAAATTCCATGGTGACATTATGAGTACCACTCCCTTTGGTTCATAGCGAATCCGGGATCTGGTCCCTGTCAGTGGTAACGGAGTGGAAACCTTATGGTCACGGATCCATCGATGCAGGTTTTTTTTCAGGTGGGATATCTGTGCCTGAACAACACCTGTTTCGGTTGATATGACCTCTACCTCTGGCTTTCTAAGATCATGATGCATAGCTTCGAACAGTTCATTCAGATTATCCTCATCCTTCAGGTAATTATCAATACGTTGCAAACGTTCGATCCTTTCTTTTGCGTCCGTTAATGCAAGTACTGGATAATTGTCTTTCTGGATCCTGAATATTGTCTGAATATCCGGTTGCATTTGATGTATCACTTCTTTATCTTTAGCACATAATTTTTGTTATACTGATATAAGTCCAAGTAATGACAGGATATAGAATGTAGTAAGAACGACAGCAGCTGTTGATTCTCTGGTGGTCCTTCTGTTTTTGCCCTTTGCAAATTCATTTATCGTAAGGCAAACCCATAGAAGGAATACATATCCTGCCATAAGGGAAATGAGCGAGAAATCCGGATGATACCAAGTACCAAGAATTTCACCGCTAAGTTCTGTAAGGACCGTAAAGAATGCCACGAAATAAGCAAGTCTTAAACCTTCAAATGTTCTGAAAAGCATGAATGCAAGGGTGAATTTTATCAGTATACCTACTATATTAGTGGAAAGGTCAAATATGAGATAATCAGCGGCAAACACTGCTGCAAGACTTATGATTGCAAACTTGTTGGTAAAATTGAACCAGTTTCTCTCTGAATACTTTTCTTCAAATCGTTTCCAGAGATTGTAAGATGACCAGAATATTGTTCCGTAACCTGGTATCAGCCATATTGGAGAACCGCCTATGAAACCACCGAGATATGTAAAATATCCGTATCTTACACCAAGTAACTCATGTACATATCCAAATAGTGAAGCTATTACAAGAAATATTCTTCCTTTTTGCTCGCTGTTCCTCCAGAAAAGTATCCATAAGACACCAAGAACTATTGTCGGTATGATCTCATCCACAGTATTGCGGTAATATATAAGAACTCCGAATATCACAGAAAGCATGAAGAAGAAAAAATATTGCGGGTTGTTGATCAGTAGTTTAGTTTTTTCTTCAATTGTACTGACAAGAGAGTATGGGGAAAAGTAACTTTGAAGATTTCGTGTATCTAGAAATACTCTCAATTGGGATATCATAGTGACCTCGATTTTTTTGTGTATGTTAATTAAAAAATAAAATCGCCAGTTTAGAGTCACTGGCAAGGGAAGTGTGGAGGTAGATCTCCGGATAAAACCTGCTGTGATCTGATTACCCAGGTTCCACCTTATCAAAGGAATAATTTCTTCCGGATGAATACAATATGAACATGAAAGATAGGATCCGGGGAAATTATCTTTGATCTTAATATTTGTGGTTCTTTGTCATTTCGACCATTGCCCGAAGATTTGCATTTGGTGTCTTGCTTACAATTCCACATCCAGGTGCAAGTAGTCCTATTCCAGATTCAAGTACATTTTCTGAAGCTTTCTTTACTTCTTCAGGTGTCATTTTCCACAGAGTGCTCACAGGATCAAGGTTTCCTACAAGAATGGTGTCATTGACCTTGCTCAGAGCCGTTTCAACATCCACGTTCTGATCAACGCTTATGGCATCCACACCTGAAGATTCCATGAGTCCGAGACTTGGAGTGGTATCGCCACAGATGTGTAAGACTGTAGCAACGTTCATCTCACGCATAGTGTCGACGATCTTTTTGTGAGCAGGAACCACGAATTTCTGATAGAATTCATCTCCTATGAGCATTGCACTTGCAGTAGGGTCAATTATGACCATTGTGTCTGCACCGTTCTCTGCCATTTTCTTTGCATAGGCTATGTTGAATTCAGTTGTGAGTTCCATAAGTGCAAATCCGAATTCCTCATCGGTCATAATTGCCATGAACCAGTCGTCGCCGTTCATGTGCTGTGCAAGGGAGAAAGGTCCGAGCATACTACCCATAATAGGCAGTTCGTCTCCGTATTTCTCAGAAAGTATCTTGATGGCTTCACATACTACGCCGATTCTCCCTTCATTGAGATCATAGTCTTTGAGTTTTTCAATATCTTCAATTGATTTTACGACATGACCTACAACGGATGGTTGCTGTTCTTTTGTACCGGTTTTGATATCACAACCAAAGAACTCTGCTTCTGCTGTGATATCAAAAGGAACACGTACAGCTTCAAAACCAATTACAGTGTGGCCTGCTTCTGCAAGTGTTGCCATCTTTTCAGCATCTTCGTTTGCCTCCGGCCAGAATGCACCACAGGCTTCCATCTGTTCTACGGTTCCTGTTTGTGTAACAGAGATAGCCGGCATTCTGTCAACAGATTCTCCTCTCAATGCGCGTGCCAATCTCCCTTTAGGTGTATATTCGTCCATTGAACTGAACTCCTGAAATTATTGATAATTGTGATCGGGATCAATGTATAGATTTTTCAGTAATGATTGCTTGCTTTTTGTTTTTGATATGACTGACCGGAATCACAGACAAATATACTTTATTGCTATAATCCCGGTCAGAATCCCACAAAAAACCGTAAAACCTGTTCTTGATCGACTGCAGGTGAGTTATATAATTTCACAGTCAGATCCGGATGGTTTGTTTCTTTATGCAAATATCTGAAATCCAGGGACATGGATCAAAATCAGATATTTTTAACAGGTTTTAGGTGTCGGTTTTTTGTGGTTGTTTCATTTTAATCCCATCTGCCGGGTGCAAGTCCCTCAGCAGCTTCCTTTGCCCACCTTGCAGCTTCCATGGCGTCTTTCTTTGTAGCATCGGCTCCGATCTCTTCTGCAAAGTTTTCAGTTATAGGTGCTCCACCGATGATGACTTTCAGATTGTCTCTGATACCCTTGCTCTGGAGACCGTCCATAATTCTTTGCATGTTGTCCATTGTTGATGTCATGAGTGTGCTCATGGATACTACATCTGCTTTGTTTTCAGCAGCAGCTTCTGCAAATTGTTCTACAGGTACGTCTTTTCCAAGATCGATTGCCTCAAAGCCTACAGCACTCATCATTGTCTTAACAAGGTTCTTTCCGATGTCATGCACATCTCCTTCAACACTGCCTATGACGAGTACTTTCCTTGAGCCACTGTCTTCAGATTTGATGTGAGGAATGAGTACATCCATACCTCCATACATTGCGTTGGAAGCCATCAGAAGATGTGGCATGAATGCCTGCTTGTTCTCATATTTCTCACTCATGATCTCCATTCCTTTTGCAAGACCGTTGATCACTGCTATGTAAGGATCAATGCCCTCATCAAGTGCCTTCTGAGCTAATTCGATTGCCTGGTCCTTTTTTCCGTTAACTACAGCGTCTGTTAATCCGTTGATGATCTCATTTTCTTCCATAGAATGCCTCCTAATTTTTCTTGTCAACGTTCAGGAAAGAGTATTTCCATTTTTGATTCCTGCACATTGTTCTGTGAAATTTTGCGAGGTCAATAAAACAAACCTGAAGATCTGTAATTATTGACAATAATCAGTTACCTGATATGAATATATATAATAACTTGTAGTAATTAATCAACGAATCAAATATTATCGATACAATATTCCCTGTTCAAAATGTGGATTTTGAAAATCTGATATTCCGGATTTACAACGCGCAGGAAAACTTCAGTACAAAAAAAAAGAATGCCTTTGATAATATCAAAAGTATGAATTATATCACCATCACAATATAACTCACCCACGAATTAGCAGATAATGAACCTTTGTAACTAAAAACATTCACTTCTAAAATCTAAATATTTCTGGCGATCTCATTCGCACCATTAATGGCTTCCCAGACTCTTGCCGGTTGACTTGCATCTCCAATGGCATATATTTCTTTAGCGGCCTTTCTCTTCAGCAGTTCATAATAAAGTGAATCATCAGCCTGCCCACCAATGGCAAAAATAACAAGATCAGAATCTATAATAATGTCTTCCACATCTTCTGGATCAAGTTGTTTTTCAAAAGGATTTTTCACATTTTCAGGTATTAATGATTTCCAGGGAGTATACGGATCATTTCTTTTTTTGTTTGCTTTTATATGAGCGGTTCCCTCTGAAAAAGCAACGACTTTTGATGCAGTATATACTTTCACAGGTTCTTTTAAAGCATCTTCTGTCTTTCCTGAAGGTGATCCTTTGCCCATCATCATCCATAGCATCTGGGACCGATTGGCCGAAACCATTTCGGGCATAAGTTCCCTGTTCTTTCCTACTAAAGTAATTTGCATATTTTTTTCAAATGCAAGAGAATAAGCTATTTCACAGCCGAGTGCTCCACCTCCGATCACCAATATATCATTTATATCTGAGGGGAGGTTCATATCATTGTTTAAGAATTCTCTTGCTTCAATATGTTTGATTGTTTCTATGCCTTTTATTGAAGGTAACACTGTTCTCAGTCCGTTACAACAGATCAACACTTCAAATTCGCCTTTCATATCTTCTGATCTTATTTCTCTGTTGAGTTCAACTTTGAGACCTTCTTTTTTTAGCAGATCGATACGATGCCGGAGATTATCAAGATATCTTCTTATATCATGCTTAATGGCCATCTTACCTGCTATGAATAGCTGTCCTCCTATATGGTCTGTCTTTTCGAACAATGTCACATCATGTCCTCTTTTAAAAGCTGTGATTGCTGCCTCACAGCCGGCAGGACCTGCACCGATAACTGCTACTTTTTTTATGATATCGGCATTGTTCATTTTCTTCGTTTCTTCGAAACCCGTATATGGGTTCACCGAGCAACAGGGATGCCCTCCTTTTTTGAATGATTCAATGCACCCTTCATGATCTCCAATACAATGGATTATCTCTTTTATCCTGTTCTCTTTTACCTTGGTCGGCCAGTATGGGTCTGCAAGAAGGGGTCTTCCAAGCATTACAAAATCAGCCCATTTTTCTTTCAGGATATTTTCGGCTACTTCAGGTTTACCCATTTTTCCGACTGCTATTATCTTCGCATCTATATTTTCCTGTCTGAAAAAATCTTTTAGCCTGCCAGCTATTTCCCTGACGTAAACGGCATCATCAAAATATGAAGGAGGATGTGGCCAGAACCAGTTATCATAGCAACCTTTGTCCACATCAAATGCATCTACTCCGGCTTCATAAAGAGCTTTGCAGAACTCTAATCCTTCTTCTATGGTCCTTTCTTTTCCACGAAAACGCTTCCTGAATATCTCTTCCCCGTAGCTCTCCTTCAACCCTTGTGTCAGATCCAGCCTGTACATAACAGGAAAATCTTCGCCGCAGCGCATTTTTATTTCTTTTACAACATCAATCCCGAATCTGAACTTATTTTTGTATCGTCCGAATTTTCTCCTGTTCCAGGGCGCTGAAGTCAATTGATCCATCAGATATCCTTCATGTCCGTGAAGTTGTACTCCGTCAAATCCGGCTGTTTTTGCATTAGCTGCACTTTGTCCCATCATTTTGACTATTTTTTTTATCTTATGGTCAGAAAGTGGAAGATGAGGAATTTGTGGAATATAGAAGTTCTTGTTCCATGAAGCAGATTTTAGTATCTTTCCTTTTAAAACCGGTTCCGGAGAACCTACTCTTCCTAGACCGGCGGATAACTGTATGAATATCTTTGCTCCATGCGGTTTTACACCTGCTGTAAGATCTCTCCACCCAGATAGTCTGGTTCTTGAAGATCCATCGATCCTGGGGAAATAAGTCGTATTGTTCTCTTCCGAGATAGTGGGGTCAATACCATAGGAAACAGGGATCAGTCCGGTTATTATTAAACCGGTACCTCCTTTTGCTCGTTCAATGAAATATTCTATCATTTTATTGAGGGGACGGCCTGCAGGGTCTGCCATATTGATGTTGCCAATAGGTGCCATTATTATTTTATTTTTCAATTTACAGTTTCCAATAGTGCCCTGCTCAAATAGTTCTTTGAATTCCATGTGTCTCCGATTATTTTAATCATTTAGATTCAGTACGTTTTTTCAACAAAAAATTAATATATATTATTGAGTTTTATGCCATGTATAATTTTACTTCTGGTATGAATAAAAATAAAGATCTATTCAGCTTTTATATTTAAGCCGGATAAAAAGTTCATGGCTTTGATATTATCAAAGTCATTGTTTTTTGTCTGCCAGCAGATTTCAGATAACTACTTGATTTTTGATAATAATTTGTTATATATATGTTTGTATTTAAACTCATACTAGCAGCTGAAGGTGAACAAATGTTAGATGAGAAAAGATATGCAGATGATCTGAGACGTGATGAACGTTATTCTTTTGAATTGCAGAGGAAAGGTGTAAATAAAAACTTTTATGATGCTAATAGAATGCTTATGTGTCCGGAATGCGGCAAATCTTTCAATCTTTTCTATTCAAGGGCAAAATTATGTACAGGCTGTCCGAGTCTTGTAAGAGGGTGTGAACTTGCCAGGTGCACTCATTGTCATACTGAATTCCCATTGAGAAATCACATGTCTAAAAGATCTACAAGAGTGACAAGCAATTATATTGAATCAATCATAAAACGTTATCATGATACTTTCGGAGAACGACCCGGCCAATGAAGACCATTTTTTTCAGTTCAATAGTTCAGTTTAAAAACTATATATGAGCAGGGAGTTTTTCTATTGATTATTAACGGGAATCGTATTTGTTTGTATTAAAAATAAACAGTATTCAGCAAAAAAGGGCAAGTGATCTTACCATGACAACAGAATTGATAAGTACTGTATTCCTTTCAGAAAAGAGAAAAAATACTCTAATCATGCTATTGAACGGCCCGGCAACCATAGATGAGATAAAGCAGTCTATAGACGGTACGACAAGTGCTATCATGGCTCAGGTAAAAATACTTCTTGAACAGGGTCTGATCGAACAAAGTGATGACGAATACAGACTAACACATATTGGTCAAATTGTTCTCAAAAAGATAAAACCCCTGATAGAAACTCTGAATGTTGTTGAAGGAAACAAAGAATTCTGGGATAGCAGAGACCTTGGTGCGGTGCCTGACACTTTGCTGGACAGAATTGGTGATCTGGGCGAGGTTATGATACATGAACCGGATCTGAACCATCTTTTTGAACCTCCGAAGGAATTACTTACGAGTCTTAAACAGACAAAAAATGTGTGTACTTTTTATTCTTATTTCTGTCCTACATGCCCTAATAATTATGCAGAACTGGCAAAAAAAGAAGTGAATTACAATTTGATATTAACCAGACCTGTATATGAACGATTAAGGGATGAATATACTGATCAGTACAATGCCATTATGCAATCCAGGAATTCAAATCTATTTGTTTGTGAAGAAAATATAGATAAACCGGGTGCTATCTCGGTTACTGACAATCTTTTGTTGCTTTCATTCTTTAATAAGAAAGGTTTCTTTGACCATAAAAAGATCATCAGTTTTGAAGATAGTGCACGACAATGGGGACGCCAATTCTTTTTGCACTACAAAGATCTTGCAGAGCAGGTCAAGTAAATATTTAATTACTATAACTACTATAGTTTTTGTAGCAACAAAATACTTTGTTTTTAGAGCTATGCTCATTTGAGCTTATAGCATTACGATTATCCTGCAATTCATATTTTTGATTTTATCAAAGGTCTTAATCAGTTTTTTATCTTTGTTTTCAGGTCAGTTCTTGATTCTTATTTTCTGATATTATAAATCCTTACTTTGAATTGATGACAGATGCTTGATTATAATACTATAGTTGATAAATAACCACAAGTTATTATATATGCTATTATCATGTATTGTTGCTCGATTCACCCTTTAGTGAATAAAATGCAGAGACAAATAATGTGCATGTAATGGGTCAACCAATCTACCTCCAGATTCATTTCAAATTATGGAAATACATCTATACCATTTTTATACTGTACATTATTTTTCTTTAGATCTGCTACACTTTGCAGGGTCTCTCCACAAACCGGCCCTGCATCTACCTCCATATTTAAGCCTTGGATGATTTTGGTAACACATTTATTTTTGTCTTTTCCGATGTAATTTGAAAAAGTTGCTTTGATAATATCGATAGCAATATTCATATTGCTTTTGTCTTTTTTATCGACTGCGCTATTCAGAGCAGTACTATCGATTATGTCATCATCTCTTATTTTTTGTTCTAAGTCGTTATTTATAGTTATTTCACAGATTATCTGTATGCAGTATTTCATAGGCTGTTAGCTATCAATCACCATAACATAACAGATAATCAGGAGGAAAATCTTTGTACGGCATTGCTTTGGATCTGGGAACAAGTGGATTCAGATTGCAACTTTTAAACCTTAGAACAGGAGGCATCATAAAAACAGTAATGACCATGAAACACCCCCTTCCGGGTGGGAACGTAATTGATCATCTGGGATTTGCAATCCAGGTAGGAGGAGATAGTGCGCATAGAATAATAACTCACACGATCCTCAAAATGTTTGATGAATTACAGGTCCCCCTTAAAACTATCAGTAAAATAACTGTATGCGGGAACCCAATTCAACTGTCCATTTTTCAAAATATAGAAATAAGGGATCTGGCTTATGCCGGAAAGAACATGCAAAAAAGGCTTGGAATTGAAAATGTAAAAAGAGGTTTGAAGATCTACAACGGCAACGAGATATTTGGCGAAAATTGCGACCTGGATGAATGTGAAATAATCGTATTACCATCAATTGAACATGAGATCGGTGCTGATGCTCTTGCCATGATGGTCAAGACAGATTTTGTCAAACAGAAGGACATTGCTATTGTTACTGATTACGGAACCAATGCAGAAATGGCTCTGAAAGTAGGTGACCGTATAGTAACATGCAGTGCAGCAGCAGGTCCTTCCATAGAAGGCCAGGGGATAAGATGTGGGATGCTTGCAAGTCCCGGTGCAATATCAGATGTTAACGAAGAAAATGGCTACTGGAGAATAACAGTTCTTGATGAGAATATGGAATCCGGAAAAGGTGATCTGATTAATCCGGTGACTGGTGAGATCATAGAAAAAGGTGAAGTTGAATCAAAAGGAATTACCGGGACCGGTGTGATATCTGCAATTTCACTGGCGCTGAGTACCGGTCTGATTAAAAAGCTTCCTGAGCTGCCAAACGGAAAACTAGCTTTAGGTGAAAAAATAGCTCTTACTGATGAGGATATTGCAGAAGCAGGAAAAGCTATCGGTGCAATAAGGGCTGCCCATCTCACATTGCTCATTGAATGTGGGGTAAAATATGAAGATCTGGAATATATGTACATGTCAGGTGCATCAGGAACTTACGTTGATGCTGAAAAGGGGAGAGCTATAGGTCTTTCACCTGTATTTTCAAAGAAAATTGTGCAGTTCGGCAATACATCTCTGGAACTTGCAAAGGATGTGGTTCTTGGCAAATATGAACTTGAAGAGATCGTGGAACTTGCAGATCGCATAAAAGCCGATCATATAATGCTGGCTTCAAATGAAACCTTCAAAAATATATATGCATGTGAACTCGCTTACTGGACAGAAGGTATGCAGAAGGAAATGTACAATTTCTTCCTCGAATCATATGGTATGCCGGCTTTACCGCATGTAGATTATGTTCCATCCATTGAAAAGAGGGTCACTAAGGATATTAACGACGCCGGTTATGAAGGTCTGAAAATTATAAAAGACCTCGGTATGATCATTGAAGAAGAATCCAGGGGATGTCTGCAATGCAGGATGTGTGAGCGTGAATGTCCGGAAAATGCCTTAAGGGTGGTCCCGAAGAACGGACATATATATGTGGATTATACCGCTCATCTTTGCCTGGGTATGAGTTGTAAGAGATGTGTAGGTATCTGCCCTGCAAAAGCGATCAATTACAGGCAAATAAGACCGGTTTCAACGGATCAGCTTATTGCATGATCTTCATTTTTTTTGAACTTGCTTTCAAATAAATAAACACTCCGAATGATATTACAGATGGTAATAAACATGACCTGTCGACCAGATCAAAATATAAACATGGAATCAATAATCAATAATAGTCCTATTATTGTGATTTCAAGGAAAATAGAAAAAGATTTTCCAGTGAAGTATATATCCGATAATATATGGCAATTCGGATATACACCTGATGATTTCTACTCGGGTGATGTTGAATACCCTGATCTTATTCACCCTGAAGACCGTAAGGTTGTTTTAAAGGCATTTAAGTATCTGAATAAACAATTAAATGAATTTGTTCAGGAATACAGGATAATAACCCGTTTTGGTGAAATCCGATATGTTGAGGATAGGGTCAGAATAAAAATTTACGAGGATAATACTGCTCATCTGGAAGGTACTATTCTTGATATTACCGAACGTAAGCACCATGAAATGATCACCAATCAGCGTAGATCCAATGATGGCAGATCACCCAGTGAGATCTCTCTTGAAGATGTTCTTGGCTTACTGGTCACCAATGCCGAAAGAGTTCGTGAAGGTCTTACATGTGCTGTTATGCTGCTTGATAATAAAAAGCAGCATATATGTCGTGTTATCGCACCGAATCTCCCTTCATTTTTCAAAGAATCCATGGAAGGCATTGAGATAGGATACGGAGTTTGTTCGGGTGGTACTGCACTCTATATGGGAGAAAGGATAATCGTTGACAAAATAGAGGAGCATCCTTATTGGGCACAGTATCGTGAAATTGCTAAAGAGGCAGGTATAAAGGCCAGCTGGGCTGAACTTATAACAGCTTCAACCGGTGAGATCCTTGGCGTTTTTATAATGTATTTCAATTTCCCTAATAGTCCTAAGAAAACCTGTTATGAGTATCTTAAAGCTAATGCAGATCTTGCAGCTATTGAGATCGAACATCGGATGGAGAATGCAACATTCAGGGAGTCCGAGCATAAGTTCAAAACTATCTTCAATAATATAAACGATCAGATATATGTCAGCGAATTGAATGGCAACCTCATAGATGTGAATAAAGTTGTTGTTGAGAATCTTGGATATTCAAAAGACCACATTCTCAAATCATCGCCTATGGATATTGTACCTTCCTGGTATGTACAGCGTGCCTGTGAACTAATAGAACTGATTGAAAAAGATCATGAAGCTATGTATGAAGCGGCAGCTATCCGGAAAGATGGATCTGTTATACCTCTGGAAATAAATGCAAGAATGATCAACTATAACGGAAAAAAGACTATTCTGTCAGTGGGCCGTGACATCACAGAACGTAAAAAAGCGGAAAAAGCCAAACAATTGAATGAGTCACGTCTGGAGGCACTGATCAAGCTCAATGAAATGACAACTGCTTCTCTTGATGAGATCGCAGAATTTGTCAAGGAAGAAGCTGTTCGTCTTACTGAAAGCAAACTGGGATATCTAGCTTTCATGAACGCTGATGAAACCGACCTGATAATGCATTCATGGTCTAATTCTGCTATGACCGACTGTGGTATCAGTGACAGGAAATTCATTTATCCCGTAGAGACTACCGGACTGTGGGGGGAAGCTGTAAAGCAGAGAAAAGCTATAATCACCAATGATTATGAGGCTCCCAATCCATTAAAAAAAGGCTATCCTGAAGGACATGTCAAATTAACCAGACATATGAATGTTCCTATATTTGACGGAGATCATATAGTTGCAGTAGTGGGAGTCGGAAACAAAGAAGAGGAATATGACGAATCCGATGTGCGCCAGTTGACACTTCTGATGCAGGGCATGTGGAAGATAATTCAAAGCAAGCAGCTTATAAGTGCGCTTGACAAATATTCGGAAGAGTTATCAAAGGCAAATACCAAGCTCAGATCTGTCAATATGATCAAAGAGGAATTCCTTGAGGACAATCTGAAAAAAGGTCATGATGTTCTGCAAAGTTATGATGTGATCGATGATGAAACACTTGATCTTCTGGATGGTTCGCAAAAAGAGGCAATTTCCACTCTGCTTATGAACTCTGAAAGATTAAAACTTCTAATCGATGCGATTCTCTACAACAATAAACAACAATCCGGTAGAATTGAATACTCTTTTGAACCTTTGAATATCGGAAGTGTTCTTTCAGATGTACTGCTTAACCAGATCCTGCTGATCGATGAAAAGGAGCTGGCATTGGAAAAAGAAATTCCCACCGGTCTTCCTCCTGTTAAGGGTGACAAGGATAAACTGGAAGAAACATTCCTTTATCTGATCCACAATGCTATTACTGTTACACCAAAAGGGAATTGTATCGGCGTAAAGGTCTTTGATGAAAACAGTCATCTTCATGTAACTATAACAGATTCCGGTGAAGGAATAGATAAAGACCTCATTCCTCGAATGTTCTATAAGATGTATCAGGTTGATGATACGATATCAAGAATGTATCAGGGTCTTGAATCAAGCCTTTATATCTGCAAGGATACCGTTGTCGCCCATCAGGGAGATATATGGATCGAAAGTGAAGTCGGTAAAGGAAGCGTTTTCCATGTGAAACTACCCAAATGGACAGATATGGATAACTCCTGACAAAAAGGATCAGGTCATTAAAATGATAAACTCGGATATTAGGAGATCTTATGTTAATTATATCGGTATGGAATTCATAATGGTTCCTGCCGGTGAATTCGAAATGGGTTCATCTTCAGATGAAATGAACTGGTACAGGAATGAAAAACCGGTTCATAAAGTGACGATCAATAAGGCTTTTTATCTTAGCAAATATCCCGTAACCCAGAAGCAGTGGACTGAGATCATGGGCAAAAATCCTTCCAGATCTAGCGGGGAAAATAAACCTGTTGATAGGATTTCATGGAATGATGCGCAAAAGTTCATTGAAATATTGAACAACAGGGAAGATACTGACAAATATCGTTTGCCTTCTGAGGCCGAATGGGAATATACCTGCAGGGCAGGCACTAACATGCGTTACTCGTTCGGTGACAGTGAATCAGAGCTTGATAAATACTGTTGTTTTGGAAACAAGGATGTAGGTTCACATCCTGTGGGTCAGAAAAAACCTAATCCTTGGGGTTTTTATGATATGCATGGAAACGTATGGGAATGGGTACAGGACGTTTATCACGACAGTTATGAAGGTGCTCCTGAAGATGGCAGTGCATGGAACGAGACCGATCTTTCTGCCAGGACATTGAGAATACTACGTGGAGGCAGCTGGCAGACATCTGCTGTGGGATGCAGGTCTGCAAGTCGTTACTACATGCCTCCGGTTGTCCGTCGAAAAAGCAGTCGGGTTGGTTTTCGGCTTCTCAGGGAGATATGACTTTCAATTTATTTGTTTTAGATCATGCAGTGGGAATTCTTCCATTTTTTGTCACTTTTTTCATATGCCGCTTCGTAACTCTGTCTGCATTAATTATAGTCATGAGAAAGCAAACTTACTCATCAAATTATTTCCTATAATCCATATAGAAATGATGTAAAATAAAAAATTAACCTTTTTATATAGCAGATAATGTGGCACAGGTACATAATCGAAGCAAATTCACTTCCCATTCCCACTAACACCTGCCTTAATAAACTCCAGATAGTAGTACGAAACTGACGTTGTTTCCTCTTGAGTAAGCCCGTAAATCAAGGCCATACTAAAATACCCCATACTGTCAGTCATCACTGAGTCATCATTGGCTGACAGCATTCTCCTGCCTGTATTTATGGAATAGTTTATGTTTCCAATAAATATAGAATATAATTTGAAGTTATAACAAAAAATGAATAAGTCAAAACTATAGAGAACAATACTTATACTGGATTGAAAGTTTTTTAAATTTTTCTTAAACTAAAACCCGACTACATCTAAGAAATTGAAGTCATTTCATGATAAGATGGAAAGTCACCTTTCTGAAGTAGGTTATGAATTTTTGTTTTGTCCTTTGAACTATCGGAGTAAAAAACGTAGAATATAGTGGTATTTCTAGATATCTGGTTATTTCTTATTCTCACATTCAGGGCAATGTGTACCCCAGCCTTCTTCGATGAACTCCCATTTTCCATCATCCTGGAGAAAATAGACTCTTTCGATTTCCGAATGTCCGTGATGACAATATAGTTCAATTGTGAGTGTCGTGACAGGTTCATCATCAATGTCATATGTTTCTTCTGTGGCAACAGGTTCAAACCCTTCTGCTCGGATGGACTCAAGTATCATTTCCTTTGAGTCGAATATATCATCGCCACGACCTGCAAGACCCGCAGATACACTCATCCGGTTCATAGAATCCATCTTTTCTGGTAGCTCTTTCTTTTCTTCCCTATCTTTGACAAGGCAGCATTTTTTATATTTCTTACCGGAACCGCAGTAACAAGGGTCGTTTCTTCCTATTTTCTTAGTCATGTTATCACCTAAAGATATGATATAATAGCGTATTTATCAGTCATTTGTTCTCTTGTTAGTGAATATATGGCTTATTTTCTGTTCTCAATTAATAATAGTAACTACAAATGACCACTAGTAAATCTACTTGAATGAATTTCAGTAATCCCTCTTAGTCTTGTAACGAATTTATGGAGTGTTGTGAAGTGTGGAACTTGTTTGAGTCCTATTTTATCCTTTACTTTATTCATAACTCCTACAATTTCAACCCCAACTTTTAAATAGCACTTAAGCCAACTTCCTTACTAATGCAAAACCCTACCACAACTCACATTGTACCCAATGTACCTGTGTCCGTAGTAGTGGTAGTGCTGAACGCTTGAGCTAACAAAAGAAACTTTTCTGGCTCAAGTACGCTGTTTTTGGTTAGTTTACTGATTAGTGTATCCTGTGCCGGGATCGTTTCTTTCACGGAGAATTCAAATGGAAGAAATGAATGGAGCAGAAATATTAGTTAAAAGTCTGGAGGACCTCGGGGTCAGACACATCTTTGGCTACACCGGAGCAGCAATACTTCCGGTATTCCATGCCCTTGAGAAAAGTGACATCGAGATAGTCATCAATTCTAACGAGCAGTCGGCAGCTTTCAGTGCAGCAGGTTATTCCCGGTCAAGTGATGAGGTCGGTGTAGCCATAGTCACATCCGGACCTGCCATCACCAACACACTCACAAGTGTTGCGGATGCCTATGGTGACAGCATTCCCCTTCTTGTATTTGCAGGTCAGGTCCCTGAGCATAAGATAGGCACCGACTCGTTCCAGCATATCAATGTCAGGGGTATTTTTGCTGACGCAGCCAAAAAGGTCATATTAGCAACAAATGATGATGACCTCGAAGCCATCATCAAGGATGCCTACTACTTTGCCAAATCCGGAAAACCCGGGCCTGTTGTTATAGATATCCCTCTGAACAAACAGCAGAAGATACATGAGTATCAGGACATCAATATCATGCGGTTCGAAGAAAGCTATAATGATGAAAGACATCTCTGCGAGGAACAATGCGAAGAGTTCTTCAGGTTGTTCCTGAACTCTAAGAGACCTTTACTCTATCTTGGTGGAGGTCTCAACTCAGATTCAGGAAGTCATGCCATCAGGAAGTTCAGCGACTATTTCAGGATACCTTCGGTCAACACTCTCATGGCAAAGGGTGTCGTTGATGCACGGGATGACCTCAATCTCGGAATGCTCGGGATGTTCGGTACACCATACGCTAACATGCTCATACAGGAGAACGATTTCTTCTTCGCCATTGGTGTCCGCTGGGATGACAGAGTTGCTGAAAAGGTCGGGTTCGCTATCGGAACGGATATAGCCTACATCGATATAAATCCCGAGAAGATGCATCAGATTAAGATAGAACGGGGACCTAAATTCACATTCATCGGGGATGCTGCCACGGCTATAATGGACCTGCTGAACTATGCTAAAAAGCACAACATCACTTTGAACATCCATGAGTGGCAGGAGCGTGCCAGGTTCCTTAAAAGGTCCTGGCCCCTGGACTACAAACGGGAGTCCGAATATATACAGTCTGCTGAGGTTATTTCTCTGCTTTCCAACTATATCGACAGTAATACAAAGATAACCACAGGTGTTGGCAATCATCAGATGCTTGCAGCTCAGTATCTTCCGATGCAGAAACCAAAATCCTTCATGACATCAGGTTCCTTCGGAACAATGGGTTTTTCCATACCAACATCAATTGGTGTTCATTTTGCAAACACTGATGCAAGGGTCATAGCAATAGACGGTGATGGCAGTCTCAGAATGAATCTTGGAGAGCTGCACACCATCGCATCTCTGGAACTACCTATAAAGATACTCATGCTGAATAACAGAAGTGACGGAATGGTCATGAACCTGCAGGATGTTGCTTATGACGGTATCAGGACAGGAACAGAGAGACCGAAGGATGTTCACTTCGCTGAAATTGCAGGTTCTTTCGGTTTCGGTTTTGCAGAAAGGATCAATGACAGTAACGATCTCAAAGATGCAATGGAAACTTTCCTGAATGCAGAAGGACCATGTTTCCTTGAGGTATGCACTGACAGAGAAGAGATCCTGTATCCGAAGGTTCCGGCAGGTGGAGCTTATAAGGACATGATCCTCGGACCCTATATAAAACAAGTGTTAAAATAGTTATCCGGTTAGACCTGATATGGATGTCTTAATATATCAGCATCTCAGGTTGTTATCTTCTTGTACAGAACAGGAAGTGTTTCAGGTAGTGTCCGCGCGTCATCTATTATAGTATAACCTATGTCGGAAAAAATATTATCCAGATACTCTCCGGGACCTGAGTCCACAGTGATGCAGAACAAATGCATTCCCATAGCATTCACTTCCTGTATTGCTGTCTTTGTGTCCTCTTCCGCAAGACGTCCCTGATAAGCACCTTCACCTTTGCATGTGTCATAGGGCTCGCCATCTGATAGCAGTATTATTATCTTTGTCTTCGTATCCACTTCCTTAAGTTTACGGATGGAATGCCGGATAGCAGGGCCAAGCCGGGTATTGGATACAGGTTCCAGGATGCTTATTCTTTCTTTAACAGTATCTGATATTTCCTCATCAAAGTTTTTGATAACAAAATATTCTACTCCATTGCGCTTATGGCCAGAAAAAGCGTTAATTGCATATTTGTCACCAATACTTTCAAGTGCATGCATCATGATTATTAGTGCGTCTTTCTCCACGTCGATTATAGTTCTTTTTCCTTCATCCAGCCTTTTACTGGTCGATGCACTGACATCCACAAGGAAAAGAGTCGCAACATCCCTTTTTTGCTTATCCCATCTGACATAGAACCTGTCATCAGGATTTACACCACATTTCTTTTCAATAAGTGAATCAATAACATTATCAATATCTATTTCTGTACCTTCTGCTTGTTGTTTCAGTTTAATGAACTCCACAGGTTTCATTACACTGAAAATGCGCTTTATAAGAGCAATTTCACTGTGATAGCGCTTAACGGCATCCATATAATAATCAGGAGTACCTCCTACAGGCTCTATTTCATTTACGGTACACCACCCGGATTTGTAGTCATTAATCACAAAATCCCATTCGTCATATCTGTAATTTCCAATTATTTTCCAGTTCTTTTCAATGGCATAACCTGCCTGTCCTTCATCCTCGCTATCAGTTTTATCTTCTTTTTTCCTCTGTTCTTTCAAAAAACTGGTATAAGTTTCCGGAATGAAGTTGCTGATCACATTGTCAGAAGTCACATGGTTCCGGATTTCTCTGGTGTTGTGGACATCTATACCAACGCCACGGTACTCTATGTTCTTCAGCATCCTGTACTCCTGTTTTTCCGGAATACCTGAAAGTTCATCCAGTATTCTGTATATTTCAAAAGTGACTTCCAGTGAATCAAGGACAGATGAATCACATTTGAGCAACCTGGAAGTCAGAAGATTGCGTACTTTACTGAGAACAGGCTTATGTTTTTCCATCAATTCAAATGTGGGTTCATGTTCTGTGGATAACCACAGTAATGTTTCCATGAAAGTTTCCAGACTTCCTGCAGGTTCGGGTCTTGAAAGCAGCATTTTATACCTGATTCTTGCAAGTTCCTGCCGAATACCTATGTATCGGTTCATTATCATGAACTCAACACGTGCATCCTCAAGAACACCAAATATGGTTGCTGCCAGTACTGGATACGGAAACATTCCTATAATATCTGCAATATCCATATCCTCTCTCTTTGTATTAATATCGTACACCGTCGTTCTGTTGTCTTTCTCCGGATATAGGTCTGCTATTTTTTCTATTATCCTGGATGATGTTTCCTGAGAATATGAGGTTGAACTGAACAGAACATGTCCGATTTCATGCATAACACTCAGTTTATAGATCCTGAAATTATCATCGAAATCTCCATAGAGATTGATTTTTGGTGCCAGGTAAATCGTTCTGCCTGCGACTAAAGGATTTACAGCATCATTTTCTTTCCCGGTGAATAGCTCTTTGCGGGAACGGATACTAAAGCTGACACCTGCAAGTCCAAGTCCGTAATAGTGAAGAATACCTGACACTTTTTTCAGGGCTACCGAGCCAGTGAGCTTTTCAATGAAGTCCCTGGATCCTTTTGATCTGAGTGAAAAATACGGTCTTCCGGTTGCCGGATCATCTTCAGAGATGAGCAGTCCGTTCAATGCCCATTCTTCCAGTTCACTGATATCAAGATCAGAAAGAAGTAAAGGAGAATGTGAAAAATAATCCACTGCAAGTCTCTTATCCAGTTCGTGTATTTTTGCTCCTATTCCGGCCCATTTCTTTATTTGTACAGTTTCCAGTTTATCGATAACCTTGTGAAGATTACTGATAAAAGAACTGCAAAGTATCCACTCTTTTTCGAGTAATGTTTCTGCTATTGTAAGAATTTCTTTATGTACTGCAGAAAGACGATTTCTGAAAACAGCCACAGAGTCCCTGTAATAAACAGAACCGTAAACAGAGTTCTCGCCGGCTATTTCTTCCCCGATACTTATCCATTTATTGAATCCGGTCTCATTGAGTATTCTTAAAGCTTCGGGAGAATATTCAAAAAAGCTTTCAACACAGTCGTGATTGATAAATGCAAGACGAATTCCGATGTCAATTAAATATGAACGCTCATGTTTACCTGTATATTGAACATGTTTTTTCAATCCTTTACAACTGCCTTGAACGAGTTTTTGAAAAGCTTTTCTGTCACCTGAAAGCTTTTCTGAACCTTTAGCTATCCATTTCTCTATCTCTTCAATATTGATGACTTTGAGAATCTCAGGACTCTCGTTCAGAAATGATACTGCTGCGCCGGT
>JAASSR010000150.1 GCA_021767785.1 Methanolobus sp. | reverse complement strand
TATCAGGACAAGCGGCATACATTCAATAATTATGCTATTAATATCGATGCGGATGTCAAACCATCACAGATAAGGATAGACAGGATAAACGGCACACTCAAACGGGAGATCAGCAGGTCACAGATAGATGATCCTGTATATCCTATATACTATACAATGACAGTTGAGAACCTGGAATATACTCTCATAGATCTTATAACAAACAGTTCAACGACTGATTCCATGAACGTAACGGCTCTCATAACCTCCAGAGAGCCTCTGCTCGAGGAACTGGTAAATGAGTATGAAAGTGAACTTAACGGTGGTGTTACATCGGACATAGTACTGGGAGCAACGAATATCAGAACTTTTATATATGGTCCTTGGCAGCACTACCTGAATGGCCCTCTGAATATCGTAACAGGTCCTTCTCTTTCTGCTTCTGTAAATTCAGGTACTTTATATACTCAAAAAAAGGTCTTTGACTCTGTTGATCCGTGGGCTCTCACATATACCAGTTATTACAATGGAAAAGTACTCTATGATGATGTCAAAAAAGGTACCTCTTCTTATGAGAATGATAAGAGAAAGAATCTGAGCACCACATATGATGCCCTCTCCGGCGAAGGCACGTTCAATATAAGTGTCGACCAGGGTATCAATGAGTCAGTAGCTGATTCCAATACAACAATGGAAGAGGTTGAGAACAATTCAAAGATTATCGTCTCAGTATCTAACTTCACCAGTGAGGTATATAGCAACTGGATTTACAACGATGCCGATGAATGGAGCAATGCCAACCCTGACCTTTTGCATAATGTGACTCATGAAGTTTATAGTGGAACTATACAGGGACAGGTATTCAGAGATGGTTTTGATGAAGCTGTTCCCTACGGTCTGAGTGCAGGGGCCACTATATTTGATTCGGTATCGTACGAATCCTATGAATCTGAAGGCTCGAAAGCTATCATGTGGAATAGTCATCATCCTGTTTCAATTTCACATACATGTGCTCTTTCTCCGGATCAACATCTAAACGCTGTTATTGATCTGAACCATAAGATAAATGTAGATGCTTCAATCCATGACTGGTATTTTAAGGAAGTAAATGTGGATCATGTATCTACTGAGGTTGTTTGTGAAGGAGTGGATGTAACTTACGATTACATTGGTAATGATGATCTGGCAGACTTTAAAAGGATTGATGATTATCTATGTCACGAAAACCATACTTTCGACTGGAAGATCACCTACAGGGTAAATTTCAAGGTAAAAACGCGCTGGGATATCTCTTACAAGTATCACTGGTCATATCATACTTATTCATACAGTCCTGAAGGTGGTGGAAACTGGAACTATTATTCTGGTGATTCTTCGGGTTCCTTGGGGAATTATCTTCTGAAAGATCAAAGCACTGTTTTTCATAGCCAGACAGAGACTGAAAACATAAGCATCGTGTACCATCAATACCTCCCTTCAGGAGGATATACCGGAGAAGATGCAAATTATGGTTCCGGAAGTATCAATGATTACAGGAACACAACGGTTCTTATCAATGGTATTCCGGAATCAGATCCCTGCTGCAGTGATGCGGCAGATATGTATCGTAATAAATATGTGGACCTGCATGAGATCGAAAAAGGATATGACACATACAGTGACGGAACATGTCTTTCCCATGAGAAGGTCTATTGTGATATTCCTTCATGGCTTCATAAGAATATGAGTCAGGAAATGGAAAAGATGTTCGATGTCATTAATACCGATGATCCTACAAGGGAGGTATCACTCCTTGGTGAAAATCTTGGCAGAAATCCCACGACATTGATACAGGAAGCGTCTCTGGATCTTGCTGCTGAAATGGAAGAGCCGGCAAAGCGTGAGTCTTTCATCGGGCAGGTCCGATACATGGATTCGGGTAAGTTCAAAACGAGCAGCCATGCATGCCGTGCTATTTCAAAGAACGAAGCTTACAACCGGCTCCTCAGAGAGCTTAAGGAAAGAAATAAAAATGTAGAAGATTCATTCGGTAACTACATTGAACAGTCTTTTGCTGATGAGCAGGGCCACTCTCTTCTTGACCTTGTAATAAGCTCGGACACCACAGATGTGATCTTCAACAATCCTGCAATGGATAAAGCATCAACTGCTCTTGCAACGGAAATGGGCATCATTGAAACAATGCAGATTGCCGGCCGGCCCAATAGTATGTATAACTGGACCGAGAATATCACTCTTGTTGTGGACCAGTATCCGGATTATCTTTATCATGATCCGGATTTCGATCTGCAGGACCAGTACAGCTGGACCGATGAATCCGGCAGGCAGGTATATCCGCTGGCAGTCCGAAATGTCTGTGTTTTTTCTACAGGTATAGGTGATGATATTGCAGAAATGCTTGCTGATGCTTCTGATCCTTTGAAAGATACAATCTCTCAATCCATGAGTCGAAGTATCTCAGATGCAAATAATGAGATAGATTCTCTGCTTGATGACCTGTCAAGTGAAAGTGCGGAACTTGCCGACAATGGAGTGTCAACTGATACCACATTTATAGAAGAGAACAAAAGCAGAATGATGAGTGAGTACAGTAATGCCATCAGACAGCAGGTTCCTACAGCTGTTGCAACGGAAATATCAAAAGATCCGGAGATAAGTGCCTGGATAAATAATAATGAAGTTGTCATGATCACTGAATCTTATCTTGATTCCCTTTCAGATGAGGAGCTTGTGGAAATGACCGCTGACAATACTCTGCAGGATGAAATCATTGCTCGACTCAGTCAGAAGATCGTAAATGACAATCCTTCCTTAGCTTCAGATGAAACAGATGCAGTGCTATATCGCCTGGAGGCTGATCTGGAGATCGGAGTTGCTGATGGTGTTTGCGTGGCTATTGAGTCATGCCAGATGATAATAGATGAGTGTTTTGAGAACATCAACAATGAATTACAGATCAAACTCGACGAATCAAGTGAGAAACTTACAGGTCAGCTTGCCGGGAAAATTGAAAAGCGGCTGGAAAAGTCCATGAAATATGTTCCATGTGG
>JAASSR010000075.1 GCA_021767785.1 Methanolobus sp. | reverse complement strand
GATAATTATCCCTGTTATAATCTATTATTGTGATCTTTGGTTTCTCAGTCCTTTCCTCACCAACATGTATAAGAGTACCAGGTGCAAGTCCCACTTTCCTTGAAATACGACTTTTTAAGTTCCTGTTTATATTTTTCATATTTGCACCCTGTTTGCTTTTTATGTCTGTGAAGTTCTGATATTTCCGGCCGGAGCAGGTTATAGCATGTTATTATAGACGCCTATTGTCAGTTCAGCTATATTTTTCCAGTTGTATTTTGTGTCTATCAGTTTCTTGCCTTCCTTTCCCAGCTCATCATCAGCATAATTGTCAAACACATATCTTATACCCCAGGCAATAGACTGTGGATTCTGATATACCAGGACTCCGTCCCTGAAGTTGTCTATAAGGGATATTGCATCTGTTGCAACTATATTCTTGCTTATGTCCCATGCTTCCAGAAGGATTATACCGAACGGTTCGTTACGACTTGGAACGCAGATCAGGTTGCAGGCGTTCATCCATTTACTTTTGACAGATTCATCCACATAGCCAAGGAATCTGCAATTATCCTGAATATCAAGTTCATGCGCCAGACGTTCGCATTCAGGCCGCATCTCTCCTTCACCTATGATCACAAATTTAACATCCCATCTGCTTGCAAGAACTTCAGGAATTGCACGGACAAGGAGATCCGGTCCTTTCTGATAACTCATCCTGCCAACGAAAAGGACAACCGGTGCAAAGGGATGTATGCCATATTCTTCTTTGAGCTTTCCGGGATCAACATCTATTTGCATCTTGTTTGCATGTATGCCATTAGGAACGATGTCTATCTTTTCATCAGGTATCTGATAAAGATGCTGTATCTCGTTTTTAAGTATCGTGGATGTAACTATTACTCCGGATGATTCGTATCCTCCTCTCCATTCCCGGTGGCTGATCTCTGTTGCTTCCCACCAGCTACCATGCTTGTTACCGTTCCTTCCCCATTCCGTACTGTGATAGGTAATAACAAAAGGAATTCCTGCTTCTTCTTTCAGTCTGCATACCAGATTTACTGGATGCCAGTCATGTACATGTGTAAGATCAAAATCCCCGAATTCCTTTGTAGCTTCAATGAAAGCACTGTGCATGGAATCACACATGCTGTCCATTTGTTGTACTATTCCCCCGTCCAGTGCATGGTAGATCCGATGATAGTGTACGCCGTTAACCAACTCATAGGGTAGCATGTCTTTATTACGGGTAAATATATGGATCTCATGTCCCATAAGTGCGAGTGCTTCCGAAAGTTCTGTTACATGCGGTGCCAGTCCTCCTACTTTAATGGAATGCAGGCTTTCCCATGAGAACATGGCTATTCTCAAATTTTCTTTCATAAAATCACTTCTTTAAAAAATACATTCTTCATTCTTTTTCCAGCAGATGCTTAACAGCTGTTTCCGGCGGGATCGTATTGATATATATATCTGTATTCTTTTCAAAACCTGCTGCAATAGAGGTGACAGGTGCTATGCGGATATTGAAATGATAACTCCGGTCGTTCTCTGTCTGGAAGAACATGTAATTATATGCCAGCTCAGGTATCGTTTTTTCAAGTAAAGACACAGCTTTTCTGATACAATCCCCCAGTGACATGAGCATCTGTTCATTGAAAACCGATATATGGTGGAGATGTTTTTTTGGGAGCATCCACATTTCATAGGGACTTCTGGAATAATATGGTGCTATGAGAATAAAGTTCTCATTTTCATAGACCATTCTTTCTTTTCCCTGTTCTTTTTTGATTATGTCACAATACGGACAGCTTTTCAGTTCTTCAATAGCCTTCTTTTCTTTTTTGATAGTTACAGGTATCAAAGGAACCGCAATGAGCTGTGTATGAGTATGTTCAAGGGATGCCCCTGCATTTTTTCCCAAGTTCTTGAAAAGAGATACATATTCGATCCTTTCCTGAGACTGATAATGCATTACCCTGTCTCTGTAAACTTTCATGAGTAAAAACAGTTCATCATCGGAAAAATTACTAAGTTTGCTTTCATGCAATGGATTTTCAATAATGACCTCATGAAAACCATATCCTTTCATAACTTCAAATAAAGGATGTTGCACATCCGGTGCTTCAGGAGATAATGCAGGATAAAGATTCGGGATACACCTTACATCCCAGCCTGTTACTCGCTGGTTGTCTGTATCCTTCAATATTTCGCCATTCTTATAAACAGCAGTTGCAGCTGGTGTTTCATTTTCATGTCCGTTGCAGAATACACAGCTAGTGACTTTTTCCTCATCTCCGCAGGCTTTTGGAGCTGACGGTCTTTTACTTCTGCCGGATGCTATCAAACAGTAATTGTCAAGGAAATAATGTTTACGCAGTTCGGACATATCATCACTCCATCCTTATTCCTGTGAGAAGCTCGTAATATGTCCTGATAGGCTCTTCCCAGTTCATGTCCCTGGCCAGAAGGTTTGCTTCCTGACAGAGGAGATTATACTTCACTTTATCATCAGTATAAGTATCAATGAAATAATCCATCGCCAGAGCATAATCTGCAATCGATTCCAGGTAAGGGATGGTGATGTTGTCCACAACTATAACACCGCCCATTCCCATGACAAGTCTTTTCAGTGTCTTGAGAGCGTCACTGAAGCCACATATCTTGCTGACAATGCTCGGAGTTGCTTCTTTACCAGCCTCAAGTCCGGTGAGGAGGAAAGGTTCGTATTTTGAAGGGAACACGCCTGCAATACAACCTGCCATGAAGTCATCAGGATTCATATTCAGTCCGCCGTCATGGTCGGATATCCATTGTGGATACAGCACTGCTGAAACATGTCTGGATCCATCAGGTATCTTTGAACATTCGAGCCCTCTTGAACGTATCATTTGTTGCAGGCGTATTTCTTCACCTACCAGTACTTCTTCTGTTATATCAATGGGGAAGTTTTCAGGAACATCTGTCTTTGGTCCCTGGGCCGCGATTATGAAACATATCACACGATAATCCTCATCAAGATGACCGGCATCGATCTCTGCCTTTACCATTCTGTCAAGCACAACAAGTGCATCGAGCAGATCTGGATAGCCCTTGTTCTCGATCTCTATTCTGGATATTGAGAATATCGGGATTATCTTTTCAGGAGTGATGGTCCTGCTATCAAAAACGTTATTGATCTTCTCGGATAAGAATTGCTGTATCTTTCTGCGGCAGTTAGTTTTCTTTTCCCACTGTATGTCTCCATCATCTTTATTTATACCATTGCGGACGATTATGGAATCTATCCCGTAAAAGAGCTTTATTTCCTTACGTGTTGAATCACCAACAGCAGTAACAACATCAGCATGCCCGGAGAGAGATTCCAGTTTTGCGTGATTGACAGGAACATTGCTGTCCCATGAACTGTCATTGTCCCTGATCTTCTGGATAGAACGGTGTCCTGCTGATCTTCCCGGAAGAGTTGCATGATATGTAGCAACAGTTCTGACACTGATACCCAGTTTTTTCAAACGGGCAAGAGCGTAAAAGACACCGAATTCATGGCAGTGCAGCGAGACATGCATTTCTGGCATAAGGGATGCTGCAAATTCGGATATTGCCTCATCTTTATATTCCTCTGAGGTCTTTTCACGGGCAGTAACAAGTGTTCTTACAAATTCGGATATGGCATAGGAAAGATTTAGGTAGTGGGTATATTCCATACCGTTGCCCATATTCTCATAGGTCATTGAATCCAGACCTATAAGGTCATAGGCTTCTGCTTTGATCAGGCTGGCAAGGCACATTTCGTGTCCTTTGTATTCCCTGCTTACCCTGCAAAAATCATCTGTTTTGAACATCAGATGTATTATTTCTACGCCTTTTACTGTTTCAATGCCGGAAAAAGTCTCGATTCCTTTCTTTTTAAGTTCTTCGAGCGTTTCAAATATCTCACCCTCAGGTTCCATCTTCTCAAGTCCGCTCATATCAGTGATACGATTAAGCCCCTTGTTCCAGTCAGAACCACTATGTCCATAATAGGGACCTGCAACTATTATACTTGGAGTATTTTTTTCATTAATGATTCCTTTATTTATCAGATCGGCCAGGTTCTTTGCTTCGGCATCAATTACGTTCCAGATGCCACCCATTTTATTTGATCTCGGCCCCGCCTCTTCACCCGCTATAATTATACATTTGCTTTCTAGCATCTTTTCCCTTCTCCCTCAAAATATTCCATTCTAAATAGAGTCACAATTATATATGAAAATAACTCAAATGGCTTATTACAACTGTTGCCTTGTTTTTCAGTTCAATTTTCATGAATCAATTTTTATTCAGTATATAATTTCTCAGGAAGGTTTTATTAATTTAGAACTCATATCAGAGTCTGAAGTTTTAAATATTGCTTTTACGGAATAACACATGAACGATATAATAATATATTTTTTAATAGTTCTCTGTCTGATCCAGTCAGGTATCTTTTCCGGTCTGACGATCGGTATGTTCGGATTAAGTCGTCTTCGTCTTGAAATAGAAGCAGAAGCTAAGAACGCGAATGCAAAAAAGGTTCTGGCACTGCGTCGTAATTCTCATCTGCTGCTGGCAACTTTACTCTGGGGTAATGTTGGTGTCAACGTTCTGCTGACATTGTTAACAGATTCGGTGATGGCAGGTGTCTCTGCTTTTGCATTCTCCACATTCTTCATAACGATATTCGGTGAGATCGTTCCACAGGCATATTTTACCCGCCATTCTTTAAGACTTGGTGCTACTCTGTCTCCTCTTATAAGATTCTACATTGCATTGTTATATGTAGTAGCAAAGCCGACGTCAATGTTGCTGGATATGTGGCTTGGAAAGGAGAAGATGGAGTTCTTCAAAGAGCGTTCCCTTAGCATAATGCTTAGAAAGCATATTAATTCCACAACCAGCGACATAGACCATCTCGAGGGACTTGGTGCCCTTAATTTTCTTTCAATCGATGATCTTCGTATCAAGCAGGAAGGTTCTATCATCGATCCATTGAGTATAATCCAGATGCCCACTTTCAATGGACTTGTGATCTTCCCTTCTCCTGATGATCCGGAGTTCCCTTCACTGCTGGAAAAAATAGCTGCAAGTTCAAAGAAATGGACCATAGCTGTGGATGAATCAAAAGAACCTGTGATGGCTATAGATTCCGGCTCTTTTTTAAGGGCTGCAATATATAATAAAGAGAATTTCAATCCCTATCGTTACTGTCATCATCCCATAATAGTAAGCGATCCGAAAGAAAAAATAGGTAATGTAGTACACAGATTAAAAGTCTACCCTATGAATTCCGAAGATGATGTTATTGATGATGATCTCATACTTTACTGGAACAAAGATGACCCTGAAAAGATAATAATAACCGGGTCGGATATTCTGGGTCGGCTTCTCAGGGGAATAGTTGTCAGAGTAGAATGAAATAACTTTCCTCCTTAGTAATTAAGAAGTACGATATATTTAAGAACATAAAAATCAAATAATTTATGACTCAGGGAGGGGTTCTTTATTAAAGAAAATATAAACAAAGTAAGAAATGAGATGAATAAGCTCATTGACAGAACAGGTAGTGAAGCAGAAAAGCTTGCGGAAAATGTTAAATCTTCAGTGAAAGATATCAGTGCGGATATCAGAAGTATTGATCTTCGCGAAGATATGGACCAAATGTTTGCGGATATCGACAGGCTTGCCGATAGAACCGGTGAAAGTGCAAAAAACCTGGCTTCAGATATCGACAGGCAACTTGATACTTTCTCAGAGAAGATAAATCTTGGAAGGAACTATGACAGAGTTAACGCCAGGATAGACTCACTGGTGGATGCAACAGGAGATGAAGCAGCTAAGCTCACCGAAGAGACAATGGATACTGTCAGGAAGATAGCATCCTCTGCCAGGACTGCCAATGTCAGAAAAGATGTGGATGAAATATCGCTTAGACTCAAAGAACTGGCAAGATCAACAGGCTCTGAAGCAGAAAAAATAGCATCGGACGTCAAACAGAAGGTAAAAGATCTGGGTAAGAAAAAATAATTACTCAATTTCAAGTTGATCAAGGGTTGATTCAGTGGAAATTCTTTTACAGGACGTGTTGGATGTCGAAAGAATGATATCTGCAGGCATAACCGTCCTGGTAGTTTTTTTTCTGCTGATCCTTATAAGTCTCTTTTTTAAAGTACTGAGAACCAATCTTCTCAGTAAGGCTAAAACAAAGAAGCAGCGATCCAATATTAGAATATTCAGTCAGATACTACGGTATTCACTGTCGCTACTCATAGTCATTTTTGCTATTCTGTCCTATTCTGATGCCTGGTCAAGCATCGGTGTATTTCTTGGTCTGCTTTCCGCAGCCATCGGTTTTGCTCTGCAGAAACCCATCACAGGCATAGCTGCCTGGATCATGGTCGTCACTAAGAGACCTTTTGATATAGGTGACAGGATAATTTTAGGTGATGTCAAGGGAGATGTTGTTGATTTTAATCTGACCCACATACATGTTATGGAGATCGGTGGTCTTCTGGGTGATGAGGAGAATTCCGGCAGATTGATAATGATCCCTAACTGGATGCTCTTTGAGAGGACTATAATAAACTATACTTCAAACAATGATTTTGTACTTAACAGCGTCATTGTGAATGTAACATATGAGAGCAATCTTGATCGTGCAATGGAAATAGCCGATCTTTCGGCACGCAAATTTCTTGCAGGTGTAATAAGTACAAGTCCGGGCAGTCCCAGGGTACGTGTGGATTTCAGGGCAAGTGGTATAGATGTACAGGTGAAATATTTCTCTCCTGCAAGACAATTACATGAATTTTCCTCCAAGATCACAAAGGAGATCTTTGACAGAGTCAATGAATGTGATGATGTGGAAATTGCCTATCCTCATACTGAAGTTGTATTCAGGAATAAATATGAAGAACAGCAATAAACCTCAGATCACCATTTGAAGAAACGGATGACAAATGCCGAATCCTTTCGGATAGCATATTTTCTAAGTTCATCGATTCCAAGCAACAGCAGAGCAAATGGTACAGCTATAAGTATGTACTTCATGGATATGGCTGCAGTGTTGAATATTAGATTTGCAAAGGGATTGAAGATTATAAATGCCAGTATCAACAATTCACTTGCAATACCAAGCAGGACCATCCGGTTACTGAAAATACCTTTTGTCAATATTGATTGACGTCTGGTCCTTGATGTGAAGACATTTGTTATCTGACAGATGATAACCGCTGCAAAGAATGCTGTTATGGCCTGCATATACAGTGGATCTGAGAACGGAAGTTGCTGTCCCCATGTCCATCCTCCTTCAAAAAGCACTGCGAAATAACATGCAAACCCGGCTGCAGCCTCAATAGGACCTTTTATCCCGTAGGATGTGAGAAGCACCTGTGGTGTCAGTAATTTCTCTTCTTTTGGCCTTGGTGGTCGTTTCATTATGCCACCTTCGCCTTTTTCAACTGCAAGTGACAGTGCCGGTATTATGTCTGTGCCCAGATCAATGGCAAGGATGAGTTGTACGTTCATAGGAAGAGGCAGAGCCAGCAGTACAAAGGCAATGAATGGCAGGATTTCAGGAATATTACTTGTGAGGATGTAGGCTATAAATTTTTTGATATTGTCAAATACTGTTCTTCCTTCCTCTATGGCATTGACTATGGTTGCAAAATTATCGTCAAGAAGTACCATGTCAGCGGCTTCTCTGGCAACATCTGTACCACTTCCCATGGCAACGCCCATATCCGCATTCTTCATGGCAGGTGCGTCGTTTACACCATCTCCTGTCATTGTTACGATTTCACCTGCTGACTGGAAGGCACGGACGATTTTAAGTTTCTGAACCGGAGACGTGCGTGCAAATACAATGCTTGGAGATTTCAGCCGTTTTGCAAGTTCTTCAGTTGAGAGTTTTTCAAGCTCGGAGCCTGTTATCAGTTCTGGTTCTTTGCTATCGTCAGTAAGACCAACAGTGGCTGCTATGGAACGAGCGGTTACCGGATGGTCGCCTGTTATCATTACAACTTTTATTCCGGCAAGGTGACATTTTCTGATGGCTTCACTGGCTTCAGGTCTTGGAGGGTCCACGGCACCTGCGAATCCTATAAAAACGAACCCATCCTCATATTCTTTTTCACTCTCTGCTTTCCTGTAGGCAAAAGCAAGAACTCTCTCTCCTTTCTTTGCCATGGCAAGATGTTCCTCTTCTAGGCTCCTTCTCTCTTTTTCATCAAGTGTTTTTTCCTTTCCGTCCACAAGTACGTGGCTGCACATGTCTATAATGACCTCTGGTGCACCCTTGAGATAGGATTCCATATTACCGGATGGTGTTTTGCAAATGACCTGCATCCTCTGTTTTTTTGAATCAAAAGGATACTCTTCTATTCTGGGATAATCATCTTTCATTTTTTTTATGTCAGTAAACTCACTGGAATATACCAGTAAAGACCCTTCTGTAGGGTCGCCTTTGTAGCCTGGTTTTTCTTCAATGAGCCTTGAATTGTTACATATGATGGCCACATGCAGAAACATTTCAGGAGGAGTTGCTTTATTCTTCACATCCAGATATCCCGAGCCTGTGTAAACGGAATGTATGGCCATCTTGTTCTGGGTAAGAGTTCCGGTCTTATCGGTACATATCACAGTTGTTGAACCAAGGGTTTCAACGGATTCCAGCTGTTTTATAAGAGCATTTCTTTTTGCCATTCTTTTCGATGCAAGGCTAAGGGCAAGTGTTACCGTTGGCAATAGCCCTTCCGGGACATTTGCAACAATAATACCTATGGCAAAAATAAGGTTAGCAAGAAAAATATCCTGAATAAGGAAACCTATGAGGAAAAAGGAAATTCCAAGGAATATGGCAATGGATGAAATGATCTTAATGAAATCATTAAGTTCTTTTCTAATAGGAGTATCCACAGAGGATGTCTGCTCTGTGAGTGAGGCAAGTTTTCCTATCTGTGTATCAGAACCTGTGCCGAATATAATTGCCTTTCCGTTCCCGGTCTGTACCAGTGTTCCGGAGAATACCATGTTCCTGCATTCAAGTATGTTTGGATGTGTACAATCAAGTGAACGCAGTTGAGGCTCGGCTTCTCCGGTTATGGGTGAATTGTCGACCTTCAGTGAGTTTACTTCGATGAGCCTTCCATCTGCAGGGATCTTGTCTCCTTCTTCAAGATAGATCACATCACCGACAACTATCTCGGTGGCCAGTATTTCCTGTATCTCTCCATCCCGCAGGACTCTGGTCTTTGGTGGCATGAGGTTCTTGAAACTTGCCATGATCCTCTCAGCCTGGTATTCCTGGATGAAGGTGAAACTACCGTTAAGTATCACTACTCCAAGCAGGGCAATGGCAATGAAAATATTACCCTGTCCCGGGTCAAGCCATTCTGCAATGAATGATAAGATTGAACCAAATAACAGCAGAAGGGAAAAGAAGTTCCTGTATTGTTTCAGATATTTTATAAGAAGACTTTCTTTACCGACTTCCTCGAATATGTTTTTTCCGCAAATGCCGATTCTGCGCTTAGCCTCATCGGAGGACAGGCCTTTGGCTGTTGCATTCAGTCTTTTGAAGATTTCCTCTAGTGAAACTTCATGCTCATTGCCAAGGGATCTGCATTGAAGCTCCCCTTCTTCTGACAAACCAATCCTCCACTCCAATAAAGTTAAGAGATTATAGGATAAAATGCTTATGATTGCAGCTGCTTATTCCGGAAAAGTGTTTACGATTAATGGGGTGTAGGGGTAGAGAAAGCCCAGGTTCTTTAGACCTGGAATGAATCGTACCCCACTGGCTTTGAATAACTAATTATAACAAGTTTAAAATAGTTTTAATATATACTAACATTATTGAATTTAAGGTAAAAATATGGTACGAAAAGTAGATCAGAACTGCAGGAATCTTAGGTTTCCCATTCATCCGACTATGGATCAGGAAACCAAGCTGGAAGAAACACTGGAGACTTGCAGGAGATTATGGAACGATCTGCTTTCAACCAGGGTTGAACTGTTTGATAGATACGGATTGTATCCTGATTCCAGGACATTGGAAAAACAACTCAAATTTTATGAATATGCAAATAATATTCATTCCCAAGTAAGATTAAATGTATTTGAAAGGTCACAGCAGGCATATTTCAAGTTCTTAGATGACATCAAGAACGGTAGACTTAAAGGGAGTAAACCAAAGAGAGGCACTTTTGTTAAGAGAGAAGATGTACCTGCAGGAAAGCTGTCATATTCGATTCCATCCAAAAATAGTTCGAAATTCATTCAATATGATAGTATTCTACCCAGAGGACATCCACGATTCAAAGGGAAAGAAGACTACCATAGTTTCACTAATTAGAGCAGGATGCCACCGTTTTCAAACGGTGGAGGAATGCGTCAAATCCCACAATAACAATTTTATAATGATGAATCATATGTTCATTAGATGCTTTTAACTATCAAAGTAAAACTGTATCCAAACGAGCAACAAGAAAAAGCTCTTTTAGAAACGATGGAACGTTTCAATGAAGCATGTAACTATATTTCTAAAATCGCATGGAGTACACACACTTTCGGAAAGGTTGGTATTCAAAAAATCGTCTACTATGACGTTAGAGAAAAATACAATCTTTCCGCACAAATGGTAGTTAGAGCAGTAGGTAAAGTAGCAGAATCTTACAGAACAGATAAAACTTGTCAACACGAGTTCAATAAACATGGTGCAATAGTCTACGACCAGAGAATTTTAACCTTCAAAGCATCCGATGAAATCTCAATCTTAACACTTGAAGGAAGAGAACGTATAACAATCAAGTACGGAGAATATCGTCAACTCAACATGGAAAGAGTAAAAGGACAAGTTGACCTCATTTACCACAATAACACCTTCTATCTAATGGTAGTTGTAGATGTTCTCGATGCAGACCCTATAGACCCTGATGGAGTTATAGGCATTGACATGGGAATAGTCAACATAGCAACAACCTCAGACGGTGAGGTGTTCTCCGGAAATAAATGCACAGAAGTAAGACAACGCTATTCTAATCTTAAAGCAAAACTCCAAAGCGTAGGAACCCGCTCCGCTAAGAAGCACCTCAAGAAAATAAGTGGTAAGGAAAGACGATTCAAAAAAGATACCAACCACCGCATAGCTAAAGCGATTGTTCAAACTGCAAAGGACACAAACAGGGCTATTGCTATTGAAAATCTTAAGGGCATTAGAACTAACAGCACGGTTAACAAAGCAGTAAGAACAGTTATCGGTAAATGGGCTTTCGATGAATTGGGGAATTTTCTCAAATACAAAGCAACCCTTGCAGGTATTCCGGTGTTTGAAATAGATCCTAAAAACACATCAAGAGAATGTTCTGCATGTGGACATATTGATAAAAAGAATAGAAAAACTCAATCCGAGTTTCTCTGTATCAATTGTGGACACGAAGAAAACGCCGATATTAACGCTTCCAAGAACATATCATTTAGGGGCATCTGTCAACTGTCCCATTGTCCTCTGTCCTGTTAAAAGGAACATAGAAGGACAAGCCACCCTATTCATAGGGTGGTAGTTGACGAAATCATATCTCACATTGTCTAAGCAAGCTTCTGGTTAGCAAATACGACTTGATAGTATTTGAAAATCTGAAGATCAAAAATATGGTCAGGAACAGAAGCTACGCCAAGTCAATACACGATGCAAGCTGGGCAAGACTTGTAAAGCATACAGAATACAAGGCGGCTGAGAAAGGAAAAACAGTTGAAAAAGTTAATCCCAAAAACACATCTCAGACATGTTCTGCATGCGGAAAAAAGCGGAAAGTCAAACTTAAAAGGAACGATAGAACGTTTATTTGTGATCATTGCAACTCATCCCTGGATAGAGATGTAAATGCAAGCATAAACATACTAAGAAAGTCTAAGATCTATCAAAATACCGTGAGGCTCGCGGGAATTCTAAACGGCTGTGGAGTTGGAACCTCTACAACCAGCTGCATAGCTGGGTTGCAAGTACCGACGTTGAATCAGCAATTGTTCAACCTTATCCAGGGTTGAGACTCCTTTAGGGTTCAATAGAACCCAACGACTTTAGTCGTTGGAGTAGTCAGTGGAAGGATGTATAGATATTCCATATGCCAAGTGCAACGAAGTTTACAGCCATTGCTGCAAGTAAAAGCCCCATGAGTCGTGTGAACACAAGCATTCCGGTGTATCCCAGGAACTTATAGATCCTTCTGGAGAAATGGAAGAATACCCATGTTGTTCCAAATGTGAGCAATATCGCCAATAAAACCTCTATGTTCTGCAATATGGAAGCTGCTGTTCCCATGAGAACTATGATAGTGGTAATTGTTCCGGGTCCCGTCAAAAGCGGAAGAGCAATAGGGAATATCCATATATCGCTACGGTCCATTGATTTGTCTATTTCTTTGTCCGTAATACTTTCACGGGAGACCTTTGCCAGTATCATGTCAAATGCCACTACAAAAAGAAG
>JAASSR010000074.1 GCA_021767785.1 Methanolobus sp. | reverse complement strand
GAATATGGAGAAGGAACCGTAGCTGTATTTCTTTCTTCATACAGTGAAGCAACTAGGATTTTCACTCTTGCACAGGACTATCCTGCGCTCTCAAAGGTAAAATGGTATGGAAGCGATGGTATAGCACTGAACGAAGAGCTTATTCGGGACAATGATGCTGCCGCTTTTGCTTCGGAAACAAAAATGATGGCACCGATATACGGATATGAGGAAGAGAACGACAGGTACATGGCTATTGAGTCAAGAATAGAAGAAAAGCTTGGAAGACTTCCGGAAACATATGCATTATCAGCATATGATGCACTATGGATAGCAACCTTCGTCGATCTGGATTCAGTTCCTGAAAATGATGAAAGTATCAGGTTTGCAATGAACACTCTGACAGACACCTATTTTGGAGTTACAGGCTGGACCATACTTGATGAGAACGGTGACAGAGAACACTGGGACTATGACATCTGGACAATATCTGAAATAGATGATGGATACCAATGGGAACGAGCTGCAAGATATCAGGTCGATCCCGGAGAAAAAGGAGAACTAATATTTGTTGAATAAATAGTGTGTTTTCACACTACATATTTATTTTTTAATTTTTGTGTTTATACTTTTTACTTGTTATTCAGTTAATCTTCATGATGATCAAGATGGTCTAAAGCTACTCTCGACTATTTACATTCCTATAAATGTAATACTAACAAAGACATATTATAATCTGTAGCCAACCTTCTTAAATACTAAAAAATCCACTTATTCACCAAAAAAGGACAGAACATGCCTCAAATTCCAAATGAGCACCCGACCCTCTGGATAAAATCCACCAAATCAGAATCGCTGAAAGGCAAGATCATCGTGCTTGCAGTCACAGGCAGCATTGCTGCTGTAAGAACGGTGGAACTTGCACGGGAATTCATCCGCAGGGGAGCAGATGTATATGCGGTCATGAGCGAGGCTGCAGGATGGATAATCAACTCAATGGCCCTGCATTATGCAACCGGTAACGAGGTTATCACTAAGATTACCGGAAAAGTCGAACATGTGGAGTTCTTTGGCAACTTGGGCAGGGCGGATCTTTTGATAATAGCTCCTGCAACAGCCAATACTATAGGGAAGATAGCAACAGGAATAGATGACACACCTGTAACAACCTTTACAACCACAGCCATAGGAGCAGGAAAACCCGTGATGATAGTACCTGCAATGCATGAGGATATGTACAACCATCCTGCTGTCATGGAGAACATCGGAAAGATCAACGACTGGGGAATCCGTTTCATCGGACCCAGAGTTGAGGAAGGCATAGCAAAGATAGCCGGAAATGATGAGATAATTATTGAAGTTGAAAGGCTGATAGGGAAAAAAACCCTTTGCGGGAAGAAGATACTGATCACAAGTGGTTCCACAGCAGAACCCATTGACCCGATACGCATCCTTACAAACAGGGCATCAGGAAAGACCGGAACTGAACTGGCACTTGAAGCTTACCGCAGAGGTGCTGAAGTTACTATTGTACACAGGAACAAACTTGGATTTGCAGGCATCAATGAGATATATGCCGAGACTGCTGATCAGATGACAGACGTAGTGCTTGGTGAACTTGCAAAAGAATATGATATGCTAATAAGTTCCGCAGCAATAGCTGATTATACTATCGATGCCGGTGAGCAGAAGATCAAATCTGGAGAAGGACTTGAACTTTCATTCAGACCCACACGCAAGCTCATAAAAGAAGCCAGGAAAACATACCCGGAATTGAAAATAATCGGATTCAAGGCAGAAGCAGGTGTTGACGCAGATGAGCTGCTCAGAAGAGCAAAAAATACCCTTGAAAGTTCCGGGCTTGATCTGATCGTTGCCAACGAGGTCAGCAAAGGTGGCATTGGTGCAGACGATAATAATGTTACTATATTATACTCCGGCGAAAAAGAGAATCTTAATATTGAAGGTTCAAAAAGTCTTATTGCAAATGTCCTTATGGACGAGATCACATCACTTCTTGCAAAGGATGAATAATAAATGCCACAAAAGGATGTCTTTACAGCCAGAGCTTTTGCACCTGCTCATATTACAGGTTTTTTTCAGATACATGAACACAAGGAACCTATGAAAAAAGGGTCTACAGGTTGTGGGGTAGTACTTGAAAAAGGAGTTCATACCAGCGTGAAGATAGGAGAGAATATAGAAAATACAGAAACATTCCTCAACGATGAAAAGATTTCAGGAGATACCAGCAGGGCAGTTGTAGAAGCCATGACAGAACTTCCGGCCAGGGTTGAAAGCATATCAGATATACCGATCGGATGCGGATTCGGAGCATCGGGGGCCGGGGCACTTGGGACAGCCTATGCAATAAATCATGCACTTACACTTGATAACACCGCAAGTCAGCTCAACGATATTGCACACATGGCCGAGGTCAGCAACAGCACAGGATTGGGTGATGTTACAGGACAGGCACATGGAGGCATTCTTATAAGAAAAACACCCGGTGCACCATCCATAGCTTCGGTAGATAGGATCCCTTCGAAAGAAAAACAGGTTTACTGTGTGATTCTCGGAGAGCTTTCCACAAAATCAGTGTTATGCAATCCTGATATAACAAAGGAGATCAATGTTGCCGGAAAAGAAGCCATGAAAAAACTCATCGAAAAACCTTCTGTTGATAATTTCATGCTCTGCTCAAAGGATTTCACAATTCAAAGCGGACTTGCAGATGAACGGGTAATAGAAGCAATAGAAGCTGCAGACAGCATAGGTGTTACAGCTTCCCAGGCAATGCTTGGTAGTGCTGTCTTTGCAATACCCTCTGAAACAAAATGCAGTGAACTGGACAGCATATTCTCTGAATTCGGGAGCGTGCTGAAATCCAGGATAATGACCTGCAGCATCAAAATAACCTGAGTGAAAATCTATATATCAATTCCATTTATAGATGAAATAAAACGTTTTTAATTCATCAAAAAAGAGGAAGAAAATGGTTGTTGAAGAAGAATGGGAACCAGAACCCAAAAAAACACCGGATTTTTCAATGAAAGGGATACCACCTGTCGCAGGTAAGATATTCCGCTCCATTGCAGTAATATTTGTGATACTGATCATTTTTTCAATAATGTTCGGTTCGATTTTCGTGTCCATCGGAGCCGGAGAGGTAGGAGTTAAGTTCAATCAGTTCGGCGGTGTCCAGGAAGATGAGCTCGGAGAAGGACTGCACATAGTTCCTCCCTGGGTAACTGTCACAAAATACTCTGTCAGAAGTGAAACATACACCATGAGCGGAGTTATAGGTGAAGGACAGGTATCAGGAGATGACCAGATCAAAGCCCTTACTGTAGAAGGTCTTACACTGGGGCTTGACATCACTGTACGGTACAAGCTGGTTCCCGATGAGGTCAGTAGTGTACATCAGAACCTGGGAACCAATTATGCTGAAAAGATCATCAGACCTACGATCAGATCATCAATACGTGAGGTTGTTTCAAGTAAGACTGCTTTGCAGGTATATGGAGAACAAAGAGAGCTTGTAGCCGGAGAAATGCTTACCAATATAGCCAATGCCCTTGAAAGTGACGGAATCATCGTGGAAGAAGTACTTGTCAGGAATGTTGTGTTGCCAACTAAGGTTGCTGAAGCCATAGAAGCAAAACTGCAGGCAGACCAGGAAGCACAGAGAATGATATTCGTAAAGCAGAGGGAACAGCTTGAGGCTGAAAGAAAGATAATTGAAGCAAACGGTATCGCAAATGCAACCATTGCAGAGGCATACGGTGAAGCTGAAGCACTCAGAATTATCAATGAACAACTGGCAAAGAACCCGGATCTTATAAACTACAAGTACATACAGATGCTGCAGGGACAGGAAATACAGACAATGCTGGTACCCACTGATCAGGGAATAATACTTGATGCCGGTAATAATTGAAAAATGAAATAAAAAATTACGATCAAAGGGAGAAAACGGACTTAATGACAGATATCCCTAAGAACCATCCCAGATATGAATCACTTGTCACAAGGGAAAAGATAGTAGAAGGCGTGAATATAGGCATCACCAGTAAACAGGGACTTGTTGCCCAGGGAAGAGGTGAAGCCTTCGATTATCTTATCGGAGAAAAGACAACAGAATCTGCAGCTATAGCCGAAAGGGTAGCAGTTGCACATATCCTACTTGCTGAAAATCCCATAATCTCTGTGAACGGGAATACTGCAGCCCTTGTACCGGACCTGATGGTAGCCCTTGCCGATGTAACAGGTGCGAAACTGGAAGTCAATCTCTTTCACAGAAGCGATGCCAGAATTCACAAAATAACAGAGCACCTTAAAGCACATGGTGCCAGCGTGGTTCTCGGAAATAAAGCTGATAAAAGACTTGATCTTTCCCATGACAGGGCTATTGTTGATGAGAAAGGGATATTCAGTTCCGATGTGGTACTTGTACCTCTTGAAGATGGAGACCGCTGTCATAAACTTATTGAAATGGGAAAAACTGTAATTGCAGTAGATCTTAATCCCCTATCAAGAACATCGCTTACTGCAAGCGTTTCCATTATTGATAATGTGACAAGGGCACTGAATAATATGGTTCAGTTCACAAAAGATATGAAAGGAAACAGCAGGGACTCACTTCAGGAGATTATTGATGCCTATGACAACGACAGGGTCATAGCAGACTCCCTCTACTCCATGCAGGAGAATCTCAAAAATACAGCAGAGGAGAGAGGAATTACATGGACCTGATAGAAACTACACGTCGGTTCGTTGCAGATGTACTTGAAGATGAGCCAAGTACCCATGACATGTCACATATCGAGCGTGTGGAAAACATGTGCATCAGGATACATGAAAAAGAAGGTGGTGACCTCAAAGTTATTCGTCTTGCAGCTCTTCTGCATGATGTGGGCATTGTCAGGGAACATGAAGAAGGTGGGGATCACGCCGAATATAGTGCGGAGATAGCCCGTGAGTTCCTTAAAAAGAACAAAGCAGGTTCAGAGCTGACAGACCATGTTGCAGCATGCATACTGACCCATCGTTTCAGTCGTGGAATGAAAGCAGAAACAATTGAAGCCCGGATCCTCCAGGATGCTGACAGGATCGATGCCCTGGGTGCAGTGGGTATTTTTCGTTCCCTTGTTTCTATGGGAGCTTTAAGAGCACTGAAACAGACCATCGGAACCGTTAAAGAAACTTCCATGAACGCTTACAAGGAGAATCCTTTCGATGGCTTTTGTGATTATATGGAAAGAAAGCCTTTCAGAATTCCCGAAAGGCTGAATACAGAAACCGCAAAGAAAATAGCAGAAAAAAGACTTCAAATTATGCGGTTATATCTGGAAGAATTAAAGGAAGAAGCATTTTTGATATAACTATAATTCTAAAGTTGAAGTCCCGGACTGGGAGGAATATAATGGCTGACATCATAATTAAGAATGCATATATACTGACAATGGACCCGAAGACCGGAGATATAGACAACGGAGTAGTTGTGATAGAGAGCGGTACGATCAAAGAGATAGGCACTTCCACAAATTGCAGTGCTGAGAAAGTAATCGATGCAAAGGGCTCAGTACTCATGCCAGGACTTGTCAATACACATTGCCATGCGGGAATGACAATATTCAGAGGGTATGCAGATGACATGCAGTTGCAGGACTGGCTTGAGAACCATATCTGGCCTGCAGAAGCACAACTTACAGATGAAGATATATATGCAGGAACAAAACTTGCATGTCTGGAGATGATACGCTCAGGAACAACTGCTTTTGCTGACATGTACATCCATGAGAACATGGTTGCCAGGGCTGTTGACGAATCAGGGATGAGAGCTGCACTTTCCTATGGAATGATAGATTTCGGAGATAAGGAAAGAGCAGCCAAAGAGCTCAAGGAAGGTAGCGAATTTGTAAAGGAATGGAACGGGAAAGCCGATGGAAGGATAGATACCATGTACGGTCCCCATGCTCCTAATACATGTTCCGGGGATTTTCTTACAAGAGTGAAAGAACAGGCCATAAAGGATAATGTAAAGATACATATTCACGTTCTGGAGACTGAATCCGAACTCAACTACATGAAAGAGAACTTCGGTGTGTGTTCCATACATTTCCTGAAAAACATCGATTTCTGGGGACCTGATATTCTTGCAGCACACTGTATATGGCTTTCCGATGGTGATATAAAGATACTTGCAGAATATGATGTCAACATTTCCCATAATCCCAACAGTAATATGAAACTTGCATCAGGCATCTGTCCTGTTGCCAAACTACTTGATGCCGGGGCAAATGTCTCTCTTGGAACAGATGGATGTGCTTCCAATAACAATCTGGACATGTTCGAAGAAATGAGGTCAGCCGCCCTTTTGCAGAAGGTCAGTACCATGGATCCCACTGTGCTGCCTGCACGTAAGGTTCTTGAGATGGCAACCATCAACGGTGCAAAAGCACTTGGTATCAGGAGCGGAATGCTAAAAGAAGGTTATAATGCCGATATGATAATAGTCGACATGAACAGGGCACATCTGACACCTGTATATGATGTTGCATCTCATCTTGTCTATGCTGCCAGCGGAAAGGATGTAACAGCCACGATCGTCAACGGTAAGGTCCTGATGGAAAATGGTAAGGTACTTTCAATGAATGAGCAGGAAGTAATAGATACTGCAGTTAAGACTTCAAAAGACCTTATATCAAGGACAGGGAATTAAGAGTAAGCTCAAATACTTACATTCCTTTTATTGCTGTAATTGTAAGTATAAGTAAAATGCTCAACTTTGAATACAACTGGAGAATTTAGATGAGTGATAATGAAATGATCGAATCCGGTAATATGAAGATCGACTGGGTTCTTAACCACATGCCTGTTCTCAATATAATCAGGGAGCAGTTCGAAAAAGAAAAACCACTTGCAGGCCATAAAGTAGGAATGGCTTTACATGTCGAAGCAAAAACCGCAGCATTGGTTGAGACACTGGCCATTGGAGGAGCTGAAGTTGCAATCACGGGTTGCAACCCTTTAAGCACTCAGGATGATGTGTCAATTGCACTGCATGAAAAAGATAACATCCAGTGTTTTGCAAGATATGACTGCTGCAACGAAGAATACTATGAGGCTATTGACAGAGTTCTTGATTTCAGGCCTGATATTACAATTGATGATGGAGCAGATCTTATTTTCAAGCTTCATACCGAGCGCACAGACCTTCTGCCTGAGATACTTGGCGGCTGTGAAGAAACCACAACCGGTATCCACAGACTCAAGGCAATGGAACGCGACGGTGCATTAAAGATGCCCGTTATTGCAGTCAATGACGCAATGACAAAATTCCTCTTTGACAATCGCTATGGTACAGGTCAGTCATCATGGGACGGTATAATGAGAACAACAAATCTTCTTGTAGCAGGCAAGAACGTTGTTATCGGCGGATACGGATGGTGTGGAAAAGGTGCTGCACTACGTGCAAGGGGACTCGGAGCTAACGTAATTGTAACAGAGATAGACCCGATAAGAGCACTGGAAGCACGCATGGACGGCAACCAGGTCATGCCTATGAAAGATGCTGCAAAGATCGGTGACATATTCCTCACAACTACAGGAAACAGGGACATCCTGAAAAAAGAAGACTTTGAAGTTATCAAAGACGGTGCCATTCTTGCGAATTCCGGTCACTTCAATGTCGAGATCAACCTTGAAGACCTTAAAGAGATGGCAGAGTCCGTGAAGACCGTCAGGAACAATATCAAAGAATATAAACTCAAGGACAGGCGTGTCTATGTACTTGCAGATGGAAGGCTTGTGAACCTTGCAGCAGGTGATGGACATCCTGCGGAAGTTATGGATATGAGCTTTGCCAACCAGGCACTCTGCGTCAAATACATAGCAGAGAATAAGCTTCCTGACGGAGTACATGCAGTGCCTCATGAGCTGGATGTAGGAGTTGCAGAGATGAAACTCAGGTCCATGGACATTATCATTGATAAGCTGTCAGATGAACAGGCAGCATACATGAGTGGCTGGGAATCAGGTACATAATCTTTAGTTTCCCTTCCATTATCTTTTTTTAAAAATTATATATAAAAGCATAAGATTTTACAAAAATAGCTAAGCTGAAATTGTTTTTTCATGAGCTCAAAACCGATCAAACAATCAAAGTCTCAAATCCTGACATCTACTTTGTAAAGAGCGATAATAATTGCATATAAACATTCTGCTTTCGATTAAATTATGAGTCTGGCGATAAAAAACATATAAGTAATAGTACATCATTGTGGGTGCTTGTCGCTTGAACACACCGGAAAAGTACCAAAACTATATATACCATCAGTGCTTTTATCCACCGCTACACCGAAGTCGATGAACGTGAAGCAGCCTCAGCAAATCCACTCAACAAATTGGGCTCGTAGCTCAGTCAGGCAGAGCGTCTGGCTTTTAACCAGACGGCCTAGGGTTCAAATCCCTACGAGCCCGCCATCATTTTGCACAAGAGTGTTCACGTTCACATTTTTGAGGGAGGAGTAACAATAGTGAGAAAATTTAGCCTGCTCGACCACCAGTTAATCCCGAAACATGAGATCATACCGGAAGATGAAATAAAGTCTGTTTTGAAAGAATTCAATATTGATAAGGAACAACTGCCCAAGATCAAGGTTGCTGATCCGGTCATACAGGAAATCGGGGGACAAGTGGGAGAGGTTGTCAGAATCACCCGTAACAGTCAGACCGCTGGTGAGGCATACTATTATCGTCTTGTCATCGCATAAGAGGGATGCGATCTACAAAATATTTTACCTAGTTCAAGATTATTAACATGGCTTTTTTTACAACAATATAAATCATAAAGAAGGTGCTATCATAGCTTTAACTAAAGGACAGATCCCGCACTCTTTCTTCACGAAAGATAAGATCGTACAGCATCATATAGATTCATATAACAAGTTTCTGGAGACAGGTCTTCAAAAGATCATCGATGAGCAGAAGATCATAGAGACAGACCTCGAAGACACATATATAAAACTTGGTGCTATACGTGTAGAGAACCCTGTTGTCAAAGAGGCAGACGGAGCCATTGAGAATCTGTATCCGAACGAAGCAAGGCTCAGGAACCTTTCATACTCAGCCCCGCTCTATCTGCAGATGAGCGTTGTGGAGAACGACGAGGAAAAGGAACCACAGGAAGCAAAGATCGGTCAGCTTCCCGTAATGATCAAATCCAATATATGTAACCTCACGGAAATCGCAGAGGATGAAATGGTCAAATATGGTGAAGACCCGCTTGATCCCGGAGGATATTTCATTATCAACGGAACCGAGCGTGTGGTTATGACCCTGGAAGACCTTGCTCCGAACAAGATCCTCACCGAGTTCGGTGAAAGATACGGTGACACGATCGAAGTATCCAAAGTATTCTCCCAGAGGAGAGGGTACAGGGCACTGGTAGTTGTGGAACGAGGGAGAAAATCACTTCTTGAAGTATCATTCCCTTCCATATCAGGACGTCTTAATTTTATCACCCTCATGAGGGCATTGGGTGTTGAGACCGACGAAGAGGTTGTCAAAGCGGTTTCCACTGACCCTGAGATCATGAAGTTCATGTTCGAGAACCTGGAAGAGGCAGAGGTTGACAATATTGAGGATGCAATGGAGAAGATCGGATCCAGGGTCGCCTCCGGACAGGCCAGAGACTACCAGATCAAACGTGCAAACTATGTAATTGACAGATACCTTTTACCACATCTTGGAAACGAACCAACAGACAGGGCCGCAAAAGCAAATTTCCTGGGAAGAATGGCAGAGTCCTGTTTCGAACTTGCACTGGGAAGACGTAAACCTGACGATAAGGATCACTACTCCAACAAGAGACTCAAGCTCACCGGTGACCTTATGGAAGATCTTTTCAGGGTTGCATTCAACAGGCTTTCCAGAGATATCAAATATCAGCTTGAAAGAGCGAACATGAGAAACCGTGAGCTAAATGTGATCACGCTTGTAAGGGCTGATGTACTTACTGACAGGCTTCAGCACCCCCTCGCAACAGGTAATTGGGTAGGAGGGAGAACAGGTGTATCACAACTGCTTGACAGAACCGATTACATATCAACACTTTCTCACCTAAGGCGTGTGATCTCCCCTCTTTCAAGAGCACAGCCACACTTCGAGGCCCGTGACCTTCACCCTACACAGTGGGGCAGACTCTGTCCTTCGGAGACCCCGGAAGGTCCCAACTGTGGTCTTGTGAAGAACTTTGCACAGATGGTTGAACTTTCAACTGGTGCAGAAGATGAAAAGAAATTGAAGAACACCCTCTATGACCTCGGTGTCATAAAGACAGTACTCAATTCATCACTTAAAGCACTTCCAGAATATGATGAAGAGATCGATGATTATCTTGAAGATCTGGAAGTGAAGACAGTCATAGAAGAAGAGGACGAAAAGAAAGCGGAACCTATAGGATATACAAACTATTCCGAGTCATTAGATGACAGCATTGGAGGACTTCTCGATGAATGAAGCTAAAGTTTTCCTTAACGGAGAACTAATAGGAACTCACACAGACCCTGCAGAGCTGGTAGACAACATCAGAGAACAGCGCAGAACAGGGTTCATTTCAGATCAGGTCAACGTTACTTATCATGAAGATATACATGAAGTACTTATCAATACTGACATGGGTCGTGCAAGAAGACCGGTCATCATCGTAAAAGATGGTGAACCTCTTGTATCAAAGGAAGAAGAAGAACTGCTTGGAGAAGGCAAGCTTTCTTATTCTGAACTGATAAAGGCAGGAAAAATAGAATATCTTGATTCCGAAGAAGAGGAAAATGCATATATTGGCCTTTACAGGAATGATTTAACCACAAAGCACACACACCTGGAGATAAACCCTGGCCTGATGCTTGGTATCTGTACCGGAATGGTACCTTATCCGGAGCACAATGCATCCCCACGTAACACAATGGGTGCTGCCATGGTCAAACAGTGTATCGGCGTATCAACATCAAATACCAAGCTCAGACCTGACACCCGTGCACACATCCTGCATTACCCACAGAAAGCCATGGTAAGAACCCAGACCTGTGAAGGTATACACTTTGATGACAGACCTGCGGGACAGAACTTCGTTGTAGCGGTCATGTCCTACGAAGGGCACAATATTGAAGATGCTCTTGTCTTTAACAAAGGTTCAATTGAAAGAGGACTCGGAAGAAGTCATTTCATGAGAACTTTCGAGGGTGAGGAAAGACGCTACCCCGGAGGACAGGAAGACAAATTCGAAATTCCTGATTCAGAGTACAGAGGAGCGCGTAGTCCTGAGGCATACGCAAATCTTGATGTTGACGGCCTTGTTAACCCTGAAACAAGAGTAGGTCCGAATGACGTGCTTATAGGAAAGACAAGTCCTCCACGTTTCCTTGAAGAACAGTCAGACTTCGGTATCACTGTCGAACAGCGCAGAGAAAGTGCCATCACCATGCGTTCTAACGAAAAAGGAGTTGTGGATACTGTAATTCTTACCGAATCAATAAATGGAACCCGTCTCGCAAAGGTAAAGGTAAGGGACCAGAGGATCCCGGAGATAGGAGATAAGTTCGCATCAAGACATGGACAGAAAGGAGTTATCGGACTTATCGTGCCTTTTGCAGACATGCCATTTACTGAAAAAGGCATGGTACCGGATCTTGTGATCAACCCACATGCAATTCCTTCACGTATGACCGTTGGTCATGTGCTTGAGATGATCGGTGGTAAGGTAGGATCAATGGAAGGAAGAAGGATAAACGCAACTTCATTCTCCGGAGAAAATGAAGAAGACCTTCGTGCAGCACTCAAGACCCACGGATTCGCACATACAGGAAAAGAAGTATTCTTTGACGGAGTAACAGGAAAAAAGATCCAGGCAGATGTTTTCGTTGGAGTTATCCTTTATCAGAAACTCCATCACATGGTTGCATCAAAGATGCATGCAAGATCCCGCGGACCTGTTCAGGTTCTTACCAGGCAGCCAACTGAAGGGCGTGCCCGTGAAGGAGGTCTGCGTTTCGGTGAAATGGAGCGTGATGTACTTATCGGTCATGGTGCTGCAATGACACTGAAAGAAAGACTTCTGGATGAATCTGACAAGGTAGTAGAACTTGTCTGCGGACACTGCGGAATGATAGCGACCTTTGACAGAAAGAGGAATGTCAGATACTGTGCTAACTGTGGTGCTGAGACTGATATCCATCCCGTGGAAATGAGTTACGCATTCAAACTGCTGCTTGACGAGATTAAATCCCTTGGTGTAGCTCCAAGACTACAACTTGAGGATGCTGTATAAGGGGTGAATCAAAATGAACGATATACCATCAATTCCAAAAAGGGTCGGTGCAATAAAATTCGGTCTGCTCTCTCCCAGAGAGGTCAGGAAGATGAGCGTGACAGCGATCATAACCGCTGACACCTATGATGATGACGGTTATCCGATAGACATGGGTCTTATGGACCTTCGCCTCGGAGTTATAGACCCGGGTCTTAAATGTAAGACATGTGGCAG
>JAASSR010000073.1 GCA_021767785.1 Methanolobus sp. | reverse complement strand
TGCCAGAACATAACAGGAAGAACTTCCCTCGTTTTTTGAGGTACTTTGCCTTTAAGAAGGGAATTACCGATGGAAGAAGAAAGGTTTAGTGCAGATGTCCATTTCAGTAATAACTCTGATGACTGGCTTGTATTCGTTCATGGATTCGGAGGCAGTGCAAGAACATGGAAGAAACAAACAGAGTTTTTTTCAGATCACTACAATCTGCTTGTGCTTGAGATGCATAAGGGGCCACAATTCGATGATCTTGAGCTTGATAAGGTGTGCAGGCTGATAAATAATACACTGATCAGTCATGGGATTGAAAAGGCCAATTTTCTGGCTTTTTCCTTTAGCTCCCTTATTTGTCTGCGCTATGCTGTTCTTTATCCGGAAAAGGTATGTTCGCTCATTATGGGCGGTGGGATTGTCAGGTTCAATGTGAGAACAAATATCCTTCTTTATCTGGCTATCACCTTCAAAAGATGGATCAATTACATGGTCCTCTATAGATTCTTTGCTTATATCATACTCCCGAGAAATAATCATCGCAGATCAAGGAGTATTTTCGTAGCTGAAGCCAGGAAATTGGGATATAATGAATTCTGCAGATGGGTAGACCTTATTCCAGAGACAAAACCAAGTTTAAAATGGCTGAACGAACTTAATGAGAATATAAAAATTCTTTTCGTTTCCGGAAATGAAGATCATCTTTTTTTAAAGGACACATTGAAGTATAGTAGAAGGTTAAATAATTCCAGAGTTGAGATTATCGATAACTGTGGTCACGTGTGCTCTATAGAGAAATCTGAAAGATTTAATGAGATCGTTCTTGAGTACCTGAGATCTGAGGGAAATAAAAGCAAAGCATGATTATTTGTTTCCTCATTTATTAGAAGTATCTGACCTGAGAGTTTTATGATAGGACATTTGTTCCTTTACTTCGGGATTAATTTAGCCCGATCACTATTATTTATATTTTTCTACACGTTAATATCAAATCAGTTCAGCGAAGTGCCTTGACCAGATTCTTTCCCGCTTCAAACGCTCTGTTTAGAAGTTCTTCATCTTTTGCAACCTTTCCCTTCTCAAAGCAGTTATTAACAAGGAATTTTTCCAGCACACTATAGCCCAGAGCTTCAAGAGGCATTGAAAGTGCTTCAAGTGCAAAACCCGTTTCATCAGTTTTGAACTGCTCGCAGACTGTAAAAACAAGAGCTTTTCGTCCCTGTTCTTCAAGTTTGCTTGAATAAGGTCCCGGTCGTTCATGAGAGAAATTGTAGTATGGGTACAGCCTGTCTATGAATGCTTTCATTGGAGCGGTTATATTATAATTATAAGTTGGAGAACCGAGGATAAGGCCTTTAGCTTCTTCTATCTCTGGATAAAGGAGTTCCATACCATCATGGAACCGTGTGCACGTTCCGGCATTTCTGCAGGCTTCACAACCAATGCAGGGTTCAATAGAATAGTTCCTTAACAAAACCTTCTTTGTATCCATACCTGCTGATTCTGCTCCTGTCAGGAAACGGTCAAGCAGGATATCAGTGTTCCCGTTCTTCCGGGGACTTCCTCCAACCCCAAGAATCTTTGCTTTTTTCAACTTATTAATCTCCATTCATTTTATTCTTATTATTTAATTTGTTTCTGAAAAATACCCGTATAATGCGGCCAGAGGAAATAACTACCACGAATATCGGAAATCTCTGACAGACCTGCATTATTCATGTGTTTTTTTATTTCTGCAGGTTGCATACCATGGTCAGGTCTTGTAGGTTCTCTGATATAGATATATCCTTTTTCTTTGAGTTTACCGGCCAGATTATCGATAACCTTCTGTCTTTCCTGCTCATCAATATCGTGAAGAACAAAATGAAGGAATACAGAATCAAAATGATTGTCAGGAATATCTGCATCTTCAATATCCTGGCAGATATATTTGACATTGGAACTATCCTTCATTCTTTTTTTTGCCTTTTCAAGCCAGAACTCCGATGTATCAAGACATACAAGTGTACCACTTGCAAGTTTTTTAGCTATATGCTTTGATACCGCCCCACCTCCGCACCCGAAATCGAGAACATTTTCATCAGATCTAAACTGCAGTTCATCTATGAACTTCTTATACCGAAAACTACCCAGACGATTCCATATCCATTCCATTCTTATTTCTTCAAAAAAACCTGGATTTTGAAAACTCATGATAAATAATCACTTGCTTATTCCATTAGTTTTTTTCTGCCTTTCTTCAATACCTATTTATGCTCGTATGCTGACACTATGAATGGAGTATGGGGCGTGAAGGATGATCCAAAGAGTCGACGTACCGTTCAGAGAGCTTGAAAATGTCTGGATCACAATGCCGGACGGATGTAATTTAGCAGCAAAAATATGGTTGCCTGAAGATGCAGAAAAAGACCCTGTTCCCGCAATCCTTGAATACATCCCTTATAGAAAAAGAGACTTTAAAGCAGTAAGAGATTCCCAGATACACCGTTATTTTGCACAACACGGATACGCCTGCTTACGGGTGGATCTGAGGGGAAGCGGGGATTCTGAAGGTATACTAAAGGATGAATATCTTCATCAGGAACTAAAAGATGGTCTTGCTGTACTGAAATGGGCAGCAGCACAATCATGGTGCAACAGAAAAATAGGAATGATCGGAATTTCCTGGGGAGGATTCAACGGGCTTCAGATCGCAGCAATGAACCCACCTGAATTGAAAGCTATCATCACAGTGTGCTCATCTGATGACCGTTATACAGATGATGTGCATTATATGGGCGGGTGTATGCTGACAGACAATCTTTCATGGGCTTCCACAATGTTCTCCTATAATTCTCTTCCACCGGATCCGGCTATAGTTGGTGACAGGTGGAAAGATATGTGGATTGAAAGGCTCGAAGGAAGCGGATTGTGGCTTAAAAAATGGCTTGAGCACCAGACCAGAGATGCTTACTGGAAACATGCTTCGGTGGCAGAAGATTATGATGCTGTCAAATGTCCTGTCTTTGCAGTGAGTGGATGGGCTGATGGTTATTCAAATACTGTATTCCGACTTCTGGAACATCTCAGTGTTCCAAGGAAGGCTTTGATAGGTGGCTGGGGACACAAATATCCTCATTTGGGGGGTCCTGGCCCTGGTATTGATTTTTTACATGAGGCGGTGAAATGGTGGGACAGGTGGCTCAAGGGAAATGATTCTGAAAATGATGATAAACCCGTGCTTTATGCCTGGATGCAGGATAGTGTATCCCCAATAATTTCCCGGCGTCCGGGACGGTGGATTGCAGAAATGGAATGGCCTGCATCCAGTATCAAAATGCAGGATTTTGTTCTTTCACCAGGAAAGATAAATTTAGAACATACAGATATCGATGATACGGATATGCGGATCACAAGCCCTTTAAGTGTGGGTCTGTTTGCCGGTAAATGGTACTCTTATTCAGAATCGACCGATCTACCTCATGATCAGAGTGAAGAAGACGGAGGAGCTCTTGTATTCGATAGTCCTGAACTTGAGGAAGATATTGAGATACTGGGAGCACCGGAGATAGAGCTCGAAATAAGTTCTGACAAAGCAATTTCTATGGTGGCCATCAGGCTAAATGATGTTTGTAAGGAGGGAATTTCCACCAGAGTTACCTATGGATTGCTGAACCTCACGCACAGGGATAGCCATGAGTGTCCTCAGGAACTTCAGGTAGATCACAGGTACAGGATCAGGTTGAGAATGAACTATGTTGCACAGAGGTTCCCTGCAGGGAATAAGATCCGTGTTGCCATTTCGACATCCTACTGGCCCTTTGCATGGCCAAGTCCCGAACCACCGGCTTTGACCATCGCCTCAGGGGGAAGATTGTTCCTCCCCATACGTCCACACAGTAAAATGGACAACAAGCTTCCTGACCTGGGACAACCGGATTTTGCAGAGCCTGTACAAACAACACTTATTGCACCGGCACACAGGGAATGGATAGTGACACACAACCTGGCAACCAACGATGTGATACAGAAGATCATAAACAACGATGCAAAAATACGCCTGGATGAGATCGATCTGGAGATGCAGAAAGATACCAATGAGATCTACTCATATTGCAATAACAACTATGCTACTTTAAGAGGAGAAGTTGTGACAACACGCAGTCTGAAGAGGAAAGACTGGCATGCTATCAGCATTACCAGAACGGTCCTCACTTCAACTAAAACTCATTTTTGCATACGTGCAACTCTTGATGCATATGAAGGTGACGCCCGTATATTCAGTAAAAGCTGGGACGAGGCTATCCCGCGCCATCTGATGTGAGGTAGTTGTATGAAACAGAATGTGTTTGTTGTAGGTATGGATTCATTCAATTTTGAAAAGTTGAAGAGGATCCCGGAAGCATCTGAATTCGACTTTCATGCAGCTCTTGATATCAATGAGATCAGGAATATTCCGTATTATGATATGGGCAAACTTATTTCTACTGCGGAACAACGGATAAAGAACACTCCAGGTGTAATCCGCGCTGTTGTAACTTATTTTGATTTTCCGGCCACCGACCTCGTACCCATTCTTGCCAGGACTTTTCATATTCCCGGACCGGATACCGGGGGTGTCTTCAAATGCCAGCATAAATACTGGAGCAGGATCGAGCAGCAGAAAATAATATCTGACCATATCCCTGAATTCTGTGCCTTTGATCCCTTTGAGGAAGACCCATTCCCATCGATAAACATAGAACCACCTTTCTGGATCAAACCTTTCAGATCTTTTCGTTCATTCCTGGCATACAGAATAAAAACAAAAGAACAATTCTATGAGCATATCGATGAAATACGCGAAAATATTAATTTCATTCATGAACCATTTTTGTATCTGCTCAGAAGATATGAAATGTCACCGGAAATTGCTTTTATGAAAGAAAGCTGTCTCGTTGAAAAACAGATCTCAGGGCATCAATGTACGCTGGAAGGATATGTATTCAACAGTAATGTGGTCATCTACGGTATTGTTGATTCGATCAGAGATCAGCACTTTTCCTCATTTTCACGTTATGAGTATCCATCTTCTCTGCCTGAAAAAATACAGGAACGTATGGCAGAAGTATGTCGGCTGGTCATCGTACAAATAGGGTTGAACCAGTCAGTATTCAATGCTGAATTCTTTTATGACCCTTCTCTCAATAAAGTCTATTTGCTGGAGATAAATCCCAGAATATCACAATCTCACGCAGACCTCTTTGAAAAAGTACATGGCATTTCCCATCACAGAACCATGCTGCAGATAGCACTTGGAAGAAAACCGGATCCTTTCATGCAAAATGGAAAGTTCAATTTTGCCGCAAAATTCATGCACAGAACCTTTGAACCTGGAAAAGTGGTGAAAGTTCCATCTCCGGCAGAAATTGAATCGGTCACAAAAGATATACCCGGCACCATTATCAATCTGCGTGTCAAAGAAGGACAAGATCTTTCCGAGCTGCAGATGCAGGACAGTTACAGCTATGAACTTGCAGACATTTTTGTAGGTGCGGATGAAAGAAAGGAATTGGTGAATAAATATAATACTATTCTTGAAAGAATTTCCTTTTCATTTGACAGGAAAAAATAAAAACTGTGTCTGTCTTCTATAAAACACTCTTTATTGCATGATAAAAACAAAAAGACTATATTTGTCTGAGAAGACGGAAACCAAGAGAATAGGAGCCATATTCAGAGTTAAAGTTGCTGCGATACGCAGATCGACATTTTCGGGCATAGTTTACCCATGATCCTCCACGCAGAGCAATTCCGGAAATGCTATCAACTTTCCAGGTTCTATCATCGGGAAGAGCCTTTTCATAATTTTGATGAAAATTTATAATGCATCTGTCCTGACACCATTCCCATACATTCCCATGCATGTCGTATAGTCCCCAGGGATTAGGTTTTTTTTGACCTACAGGATGAGTCTGATTCTCTGCATTGCCATAATACCATGCATACTTACCTAATTTTGATTCGGCATCTCCAAAAGAATATATTGTTGTTGTTCTGGCTCTGCAAGCATATTCCCATTCAGATTCTGTTGGAAGCCGGTATTTATCAGTATCTTCCTTTGCGTTCATCCTTTTAATAAATTCCTGGACATCTATCCAGGAAACACATTCAACAGGCCTGGCACCACCTTCAAAACACGAAGGATGGTTGCCCATAACCAATTCCCACTCCTTCTGTGTCACTGGATATTTTCCGAGGTAAAATGGTTCAGAAATGACAACTTTGTGAACCGGACCTTTATGGCTACAATAATGTGAATACATCCAGAAATCACCGGCAGGAACAAGTACGAACTCCATTCCAATGGAATTTTTCATATATACAGCAGGTTGCTGCTTCTCAGATACTTTATGCTCATTAATTTCAGGGAAGTCATTTTTGCAACTTATCTTAAGATGATCCATCTTTTGTACCAACCAGTTCCTTTTTTAAAAGGTGGAAAATAGCTTATATGGAGCTATGTATGATTTATTGAAAAGTTATCCACTATTCTTAATTTCAATTAAATTTTCAACAAAATCCCTTATTCTTTGCAGGTCATTGATCCTTATATAATCACATGAATTAATAACATATGATTCACATTTATCATTAACAACTTCAGATAATTCATTTATATTACTTATCAGATCTTTTTTATAATTGAATATATAATTACCATATGTGTTACAAAAGTTATATTTATAATATTGAATGTCTATGGAATATAACGAATCAATAATTCCTTTTGTCATCTTTATAGGCTTCATTTCCACCCTGTATTTCTTAATGGACGGTTCTTCATCGTTCCATAAAACATTAACTTCCTGACCTTCTTTTACAAACTTACAATTTTCAAAGATATCGATCTGATATTCAAAACCATTATGCTGTGATCTTTTTGTCCATCTCCATCCAGAATGACTGTGAACAACTCCTGTAAGATTCAGATTTTCAAGAATATATTGCGGATTTTTCATTTTCATTCTTCTGGAATAAACAAGATAGTTAGGAACCTCTTTAAAGTTCCATTTTAATATTTCATCATTAGCGTCTTCAGGATTCAAATTGACCTTATCCTGAGATGCATCTAAACCTATTTTGTTGTCCATATTAACCACTCCATTTACAGTTATAGTAATACTAGTCTAAATAGATTTATAATCTTTGCATAGATTAAAATAATAATAATAACTTTTATAAATATTATGTTTAAAGTTAATGAAAAAATTAGATCTTGCTGAAAAATTAAACATATCCATAGTTTTACTAATTCAAAGTGATAGTTTTCTCAACTGTAAGTTGATTGGAATCAGAAAGGAAAAAATATATTATTTTACAGTTCTAATTACTACAAAAGACCCTTCTCCATAACCATTGATTACAGGTTCGAAATTCTTTATCTTTTCGAGGCCATGGAAGATCGTCTGTACAAAATTAAAATCATTAAAATTTTGCTCTTTGAGCAGGGACATTATATCATCTACTGAATAAAAAGTAGCAAGCTGATAGAATACATTATACATCTTTTTTTCCTGATATGTTCTGCCCAGAGAACTGTTCTTATCAATAAAACCGACAATAAATGCTCCACCGGGACTCAGTATTCTGTAAACTTCTTTGAATGCTGAGCCGGCATCATCCAGAAAACATATTGTAGTTACCATCATTACCAGATCGAAAGTTGAATCTTTAAAAGGCAGCTTTTCAGCCACACCACATACTGTCCGTATTCCCCTTTTGCGGGCAATATTTATCATTCCGGGAGAAGGATCCAAACCATAAAGAATACCTAAAGGAACTGCAAACCTGCCGGATCCGACACCTATTTCAAGACTTCTTGATGAGCGGGGCATACTGATTCTCAAAGCCTCCAGTTCGGATTTATAGACAGGTCTGTTCTTCTCGAACCAGTTATCATATCTGGATGTATATTTTTCAAATGGTCCGATACGTGGCATATTATTACCTTAGATATGAATTACCGGAATTTCTACGCCTAGATCTCAGTAAATCAACAGAGAAGAAAATAGATCATTTCATCTTTTTTCTTGCTTCTTTCACACTATGTATAAGTTCAGATCTTTGTTCTTTTCTGGATTTTTCCACTTCATCTACTATACCGGGGTACTCACTGAATACTGTATAAATATCCAGGGCTGCCACAATATCTACAATGCCTACAGCACCAACTGCATCTCCGTTATCGTTTCTAATAGGAGCAACTACCACGCATTTTCCTTTATAAACACCTTCATCTGGCCTTGTTCTGATAAGTTTGTTTGTTCTTATCACTTCTTCAAGAATAGGCCCGGTATAGTCCCTGTCTATAATCTTTCCTCTTTCCACTCTGATTCCCTTGCATTCCACACTGCGAATAGTTGTTGGTATGCCACAAAGGGAATGTATTGCAAATGCTATATTCTCCAGTTTATCAGCTGTGGAATCCGAACATACCTTCAGGCAAGCTGAATTATTGGATTCTTCTTTAGAGATCATTTTTTCCCCTTCTTATTGGTAGGAAAAATTAATTGCAAGCAAATATTCTAATTGAATTTACCAGTTCAATGAACAATGATTAATAATTGATTTTAAATACGATATGTTTTTCGAACTTAAGTTACTGAAAACAATTACTTATTTGAACTACATAATCTCATTCGGTCTCGCCCAGCACTTTTTTTAATGTCTGAGCATTCCGGGAGGCATATGCATTATAGTCATTGTTGAAATAAGCATATATGAACCTAGAACTGATATCTTCCATCTTTTGAGCATAGGCTTCAATTTCATCTTCCGTGTAAAGTGTTGAATAATCATCACCGTGAAAACGGAAGTAGGCCACATCTGATGTGACCACCACATCCTCAGGCATGCTGAGTCCTGCCACGGTACAGAATACCACATTTTGATCTTCGAAGATCCTGTAGATCCTCTCATTCCACCATGAACGATGGCGGAACTCAACTATATTTTTCCTTCTGTGATCCATATTGTCAAGGAAATTAATTATCCTTTCCAGATTCTTCTCGTTGTATTCAAAATTAGGCGGAGCCTGGAATAAATGGCAACCGGTCTTACTTCTGAGATTGGAGGTCAAACTGTAGAACCTGTGGAGATATTCTGCAGGTTCCTTGAAACGCTTGGTGTGGCTTATTGTTCTGGGTGCTTTTATTGTATATTTAAAACCTGCAGGTGCTCTATCATACCACTTCCTGATCGTTTCTTCTTTCGGCCAGCGATAGAATGAATAGTTTATTTCTACTGTATTAAAATATTTACAATAATAGCCGAACCAGTCCTTTATTCTGATATCTTCCGGATAGAAATATTTTTTCCAGTGCTTGTAGTTCCAGCCTGAAGTACCTATATAATATCTTTTGCCCATCCCATTATCAATATGCTGTTTCATTGAGTTATTTTTTGCGCTTGTGAAGATGTGCATCATTACAAAAAATCTGCCGTATTTAAGCTTAGTAGCATTTTTTAGAAGTAATATTTCAAAAGAAATAACTCAATATAAGCAAATAAACAAGTATGAATTGATTTTTCTAAAAATCAGGGGTTTTTATGGGAGGAATTAAATGAAAACCAGTAACAAAAGAAACAAAATTATGTTTTGTTTTTTAATAGCTTTCCTGTCAATTACTGTGGGAAATGCTGCAACTGAAAATACACCAACAGAAGAATGGAATAAGACCTATGGGGGTATGCATTTCGACTATGCGACTTATGTTCAGCAACTCTCAGATGGTGGATACATAATGACAGGTCGCACAAATTCTTTTGATAACAGCAGCTTTGACGCATGGCTGATCAAGACTGAGTCAAATGGGACTGAAGAATGGAACAGGACATTTGGAGGTATAAGTATTGATGAGGGTTGGTCTGTTCAGGAGACGAAACCAGACAGTGGCTACATAATAGCTGGTCATACTGGATCTTTTGGTGCAGGTAATGGTGACGCATGGCTGATAAAAACCTACACAAATGGTACAGAAGAATGGAACAGGACATTTGGAGGTAAAGATTCAGATTATGCACTTTCTGTTCAGCAAACATCAGAAGGTGGATACATAGTAGCAGGTAATATTTTCCCTGATGGTGCAAGTGCTCCTGACGTATGGCTTATAAAGACCAATGAAAATGGTAGCGAAGAATGGAATAAGACCTATGGGGGTACAGATTATGATAGCGCCAATTCCGTTCAACAGACGACACCAGATGGAGGATACATTATGGCAGGTTCCACACGCTCTTTCTGTGCAACATGTCAGGATGTGTGGCTTATCAAGACTGACGTAAATGGGACTGAAGAATGGAATAGGACCTATGGAGATTTGTATTTTGACTACGGCATTTCTGTTCAGCAGACATCAGATGGCGGATACATAGTGGCAGGAACAAAAGGAGTTACAGGTCCCAATGCTGGTGATTTTTGGCTTATCAAGACCAACGAAAATGGAACTGAAGAATGGAATAGAACCTATGGAGGTATAAAACCGGATTATGCCTCTTCAGTTCAGCAGACATCAGACGGTGGATATATAGTGGCAGGTGATACCTATTCATTTGGTGCAGACAATGGCAGCGCCTGGCTGATCAAAACGGATACAAACGGTGTGGAAGAATGGAACAAGACATTTGGAGGCATAAGTTCTGATAAAGCCTCTTCAGTTCAGCAGACATCAGATGGGGGATATATAGTGGCAGGTGATACCTATTCATTTGGTGCAGACAATGGCAGCGCCTGGCTGGTCAAAGTTGGAAAAGATCCTACTATACCTGTCCCTGATATTGATGTTGAAAAGTACACCAACGGATTTGACATGGATACCGACCCTACTCCCGGAATTAAAGTCGGTGCTGCTGTAACATGGAAATATGTCATAACCAACACAGGTAATGTTTCGCTTTTCAATATTACACTGGTTGATGACAGGGAAGGAATCATAGTTTGTCCGGAGGAGACTCTGCTGCCGGGAGAATCCATGGAATGCATTCTGGAAGGAACAGCAGAATTTGGATATCATAGTAACCTTGTTACTGTGACAGGAGAGTGTGATGGAATAATTGTGAATGACAGTGATATCGGGGAATATTACGGATTTGAAGAAAGCAACGGTGGTTGGGAACCACAGGCTGTACCTACTGCAAATTATCTGATCACAGCTGTTGTTATTGGAATTGCTATGATCCTGTTATTAGGCTTTGAGATGAGACATTAAATAGAACATCCATATACAGGATGTTCTATTATTTTATTAGAATTCTACTTTTATTCTTTCCATTACATGCCTTTTAAGAGTTATTGCTCATTTTCTGAATTTTTTATATTAAAGTTATCAGAAGATATATTTTGAGCAACACTAGACATTTCTTGCTTTCAGATATTCTTCAAAAGGTATCAGGTTACCAGGTTTAAAAGCCAGCATGGGTATAGGCAAACCTTCATTCAGCCTGTTTTCAAAAGAACAATGCGATTCTTCGAAGGAATTGATTGTTTTTTCAGGAACAGGTTGTTTTAATATGCTGTATGAATATTGTACATAGTCTCCGAATATACTTGAACCCATATCACATGGAAAGAGAAGCAATACATCTGACTCAATGCTGATGTTAAAAGGAAACATACGGCACATGGCAGGTCTATGATCATATACACTGCATTTATCAAGATCCAGAAAAGGACAAGGAGGGTTCATTTTGTAATAATGCTTTCCGTCTTCGTTCCATGATTCGATCTTATCAGCTTTGTATTTTGGTGCTTGTCTTAATAGTTTCAGATCTTCTTCATCAAGATTGATATCTGCTATTTTGCAGCAGATCGCAGGACATGTAGAAGGGCATGAATAATGTGCAAGTATTTCCTGAACAGGTTCAAAAAAAGGTACACCATTAAACCTTCTTTTTCCATACATAATAAAAGGTCAATGAATTTTTATATATGAATTTTTCTAAACGCCGTTGTATTGAAGATAGGAAAAGAACACTCTTTATAATAGTTGCAAAGTAAAAAAAAGAGAATTCAAGCCCAGCCAATCTGCTGGAGAGTGATTGTATCGTTCCAGATCTTAGTCATGTGTTTGATCAAATCTCCTTCGAACACCATCAGATAGGCATAGTCTGCTGCGGCAGTCTTACCTGTTGGAGGAACAGGACCACCCGGACCGGTCTGAGTTCCGTGGAATACAGCACATGCTGCAACACTATTTCTTTCCTCGTCTTCTGCAAAGAAAAGCAGCTCATAATGTCCATCTGGTATTGGGGTTAGTAAGTTCTTCATCCATTCAGTGTAACCTTCCACAGTGTTTATTCCTTCCAGTGCACCTGCCTGAGCAGAAAATGTTGCATCGGAATGACAATATTGCTTACAGACCTCCCACCCTTTTCCAGTTTCACATGCTTCATAAAACTGTTTTGCCTTTTCTAGATTTTTACTCATCTTTTAACCTCCACAATTCAAATTTTCAGGCATATTTTGTTTTGGATTTATGACATATATAAATATCTCGTTGTAACATAACAACACTATAATAATTTTATAACATGTCCTGTTGAAAGACAGAATTCCGAGAAGATCAGACAGGAGATACTGAATATTTTT
>JAASSR010000072.1 GCA_021767785.1 Methanolobus sp. | reverse complement strand
CTTTCATCTATTTTACCTACACCTTTAAGATATTCGGCGTTTATTTTCTGAGTTATTATTTCAGGTGTCTGCTCGATGCTTGATTCTTTGAGGCGTATTACTTCACTGACAGAATCCACAACAAGTCCGATGGTGTTACCGTTTATTTCAACAACTACTATGCGTGATTCATCGGTGATCTCTTTTTCCGCCATTCCGAAACGCTTGTCAAGATCCATGACAACTATTATCTTACCCCTTAAATTAATGACACCTTTTACGTAATCAGGTGATCGGGGAATTCTTGTTATGTATGGCATGCGGATTATTTCCTGAACCTGCATGATGTTCACACCAAATTCTTCCACACCAATATTGAAAACTACAAGCTGGAGAAGATTGTCATCAATGTTATCTACGTAACTTTCATTCTCATTCGCCATGATTTTACCTCAATGAAAACGGAAATGTATTAGCACACTACAAACCGGGTATAATTATCAATACTATTAATATATTGAAGTTAGTATAAATAATTTCTCTTAGACGATAAAATGCCAGTGATTATTGCAGGTGTGTTTTTCCAAAGTCAAAAACCGATTCTTATTTAAGCATCCAGACCAATACCACGCTGCAAATCAGGATCAGTTTTTGATCACCTTTCATTAGATATACAATCATGAGGGTTCAAATGAGCGATATTTTACGTAGAGGACGTTTATCTTCAACACCGGATGAAGATATGATCAAATTCACATCATCAATGTCCGCTGATAAATGGATATTTGAGGCCGATATTCTGGTGGATATGGCCCATACTGTCATGCTGCTTGAGCAGAATATAATTAAGGAACAGGACTGCAGTAATATTCTCAAAGGCCTTCTTAAAATAAGAGAAGAAGGCATTGGAAAACTTGATCATACGTATGAGGATATTCATATTTCTCTGGAATCCCGGCTTATCGATCTTGCAGGTGAGGATACAGGAGGAAGGATGCACTCCGGACGCTCCCGCAATGATGAGGTTGCAACCTGCATCAGGATCAGATTAAGAGATGAGCTTTTGTCTTTAATGGAAGAGCTTTCGGATCTCTGTAAAACTCTGCTTACAAAGGCATTGGACAATACAGTAACACTCATGCCGGGTTTTACACACCTTCAACATGCACAACCTACAACTTTTGCACATCATCTTGTTGCACATTCCGATGCTATAGGAAGGGACATCGAAAGAGCTATGGATGCTTTCTCAAGGGTAAACAGATGTCCTCTGGGCTCAGCAGCTTTTGCTTCAACAGGTTTTGCTCTGGATCGTGAGAGAACATGTTCGCTTCTGGGGTTCGATACTATTCTCGGAAACTCCATGGATGCTGTAAGTACTCGTGATTTCCTTATAGAATCAGTGTCAGTGATGTCTAATATTATGATAAATTTAAGCAAGTTGGCAGAAGAGATCATTATCTGGTCAAGTTCTGAATTCTCTTTTGTCGAACTTGATGATATGTATGCTTCCACATCTTCGATTATGCCCCAGAAAAAGAACCCTGATTCTGCTGAACTCGTACGTGGCAAGACAGGAACTGTACTCGGTTCTCAGATGGCACTGCTTTCTCTTTGCAAGGCGCTGCCATTGAGCTACAATCGTGATCTTCAGGAAGCCACCCCTAATATGTGGCGCGCTGTTGAAACAACCCGTGGTGCCGTCCGTATTACAAAAGGTATGATCGCTACCATGAAGATCAATGCTGAATCTATGGCTGAAAAATCGGTGCTTGGTTTCACAACAGCCACCGAACTTGCAGACACCATGGTAAGAGAAGCAGATATTCCCTTCAGGACAGCTCATCAGATAGTCGGTGTACTGGCACAAGGCAAAGGCGATCCGACCCTTGATGAGATCGATAATGTTGCAAGTGACATCATTGGTGAAAGTTTAAGTGACAGGGGTCTTACGGAGACCATGGTTGCCGAAGCACTTGATCCGATCCGGAATGTCAGCAGAAGGAATATAGAAGGCGGGCCTGCGCCTGATGAGATGGAAAGAGCCATAAAAGTACGTCTGAAAGAACTTGGGACTATAAAAGAGAACATAGCAGGCCTTAACCGCGATATTGAGAGTGCTCTGAAAGTTCTTTTCGGTATTGTCAAGGAATATACCGGTAAAGATGTTTGATACTTCATGTATCTAATGCAGTCTTTAATGCAGTCTTTATCGATTTCAGATATAAATTCAGATATAATTATTACAGTTTACAGTTCATTTAATCTCAGATACAATTAAAGATTATATAATTACAGATAATATACGAAATTTAAATACTCACTACGATCAAGGGATCATTATGGAATTAGAAGAGGGTGACAGAGTAAAGGTCGAAAAGACCGGCGTGGAATATGAAGGTATTGTCATGCCCAGTACGACAGGTCGCATTATAATCAAAATGGACAGTGGTTATAATGCCGGCATTGATAAGGAAGGTGCCACTGTAACTGTAGTACAGAAAAAGAAGGATATGATGCTTTCTCCCAAAGCTGCTGAAAAAGATGAAATAGAACCAAGGAAAGGTCTTCCGAAAATATCCATCCTTTCCACAGGAGGAACCATTGCCAGTAAGATCGATTACAGGACAGGGGCGGTTACTTCCCAGTTCTCAGCAGACGATATTCTGCGTGCTATTCCAGAACTTATGGATATAGCCAATTTCAGCGGACGGGTAGTCTACAACATACTTTCAGAGAACATGAAAGCAGATTACTGGAAAACTCTGGCAAAGGCTGTTGTGGAAGAGATCAAAAACGGTGCTGATGGTATTATAGTTGCCCACGGCACGGACACAATGATGTATTCTGCTGCTGCATTGTCATTTATGATCGACACACCTGTACCCATTGTGTTTGTAGGTTCACAGAGAAGTGCGGACAGGCCAAGCAGCGACAATGCAGTGAATGCTATATGCGCTGCAAAGGTTGCTGTAAGTGATATTGCGGAAGTTTCAGTTGTAATGCACAGTGATACATCCGATGAAAAATGTTCTATTCACCGTGCAACAAAGGTGCGCAAGATGCACACTTCCAGAAGAGATGCCTTCAGATCGGTAAATTCCGAACCTGTAGGTTATGTGGATTATACCAACGGAAAGATATTCACCTCTCTTCCATATGTTAAAAGGGATGAGAAAGAACTTGCACTCAATGATTCACTCGAACCACGATGTGCTCTTGTAAAATTCACTCCCGGAGCAGACCCTGCCATATTAGGATACTTTATAGATGCCGGATATAAAGGTATAGTAATAGAAGGCACGGGACTTGGTCATGTATCTACGGACTGGGTACCACAGATAGAAAGAGCCACTTCAAAGGAGATACCTGTGATGGTCACATCCCAGTGTCTTTACGGAAGAATATGTGACAGGGTCTATGATACAGGCCGTGATATGCTTAAAGCAGGTGCAGTTGAAGGTGAGGATATGCTTCCCGAAGTTGCCCTTGTTAAGATGATGTGGGTTCTCGGTCAGTCAGAGGATTACAGTACTGCAGTGAATATGCTGAAAGAGAATTTCAAATCCGAGATAAATGAAAGGAGCCTATTTTGAAATCATTTATCGGTTAGATATGAAAAAGTAGTACTCTTACTTTAAATATAGTAATTAGATTTATTACAAATAAATCAGGTATTGAACCGATATCAGTCATTAATGGAAATTCAGTAAATATCACTTATAAATATCATAAACAACGTAAAAAGGCAATTTCAATCAATAATTTCAATTGTTTCAATCAAATCAGGTGAATATATGTCATTAGCAAATCTCAGGACACATTATGCGTCACAGATCGACCCGGAGGAACTTGGTGGTCAGAAGGTTACTGTTGCCGGATGGGTACACGAGGTCCGTGATCTTGGTGGAATTTGTTTTGTTGTGGTCAGGGATCGTACGGGAAAATCCCAGATCACACTGGTCAAAAAGAAAACAGATCCGGAACTTCTGGATAAGGGAAGGACCCTTGTAAGAGAGTCCGTTGTATCGGTAACAGGCACTGTGAAGGCCGAAGGAAAAGCTCCCAACGGTTTTGAGCTCATTCCGGATGAGATCACACTTCTCAATGAAGCAGCTTCCCCCCTTCCAATGGACACAACCGGTAAGGTTGAAGCCGAACTTGATACACGTCTTGACTCAAGGTTCATTGATCTCAGAAGGGAGAAGACCACGGCAATTTTCAGGATAAGGCATGAAGTTCTCAGGGCTGTCAGAACTTTCCTTGCGGACAATGGGTTCATCGAGACATCCAGTCCCAAAGTAGTGGCAACAGCAACCGAAGGTGGAACATCACTTTTCCCTATCACATATTTTGACAGGGAAGCTTTCCTTAATCAGAGTCCGCAGCTCTTCAAGCAGATACTCATGTCAGGCGGACTTGACAGAGTATTTGAGATAGGTCCCATTTTCAGGGCAGAGGAGCACGACACACGCAGACATCTCAATGAAGCAACTTCTATTGATATTGAGGCAAGTTTCTGTGACCACTTCGATGTAATGGAAGTGCTTGAGAACATGGTGGCTTACATCTATGAACAGGTTATAGAGAATGCATCCGATTCACTTGCAGTACTCGGTGTGGAGCTCAAGGTACCTGAGGTACCATTCAAGAGAGTTACTTATGACGAGGCTATAGAGATAGTCAATTCCAACAGTGATGAGATGCTCGGCTGGGGAGATGACCTCGGTACTTCTGCGGAACACACTATCGGTGAATATGTATTCAAAGAAACAGGAGAATCGCATTACTTCATTATCGACTGGCCGACCGAGATCAAGCCTTTCTATGCAATGCCCTATGAGGATGATCCTGTCCTTTCAAAAGGCTTTGATATGATGCACAGAACAATGGAGCTCTCATCAGGTGCACAACGTATCCATATTCCGCAGCTTCTAATAGAAAGGATAGCCTCACAGGGACTTGACCCTGATGGATTTGAGTTCTATCTCAAGGCTTTCAGATATGGCATGCCACCTCATGCAGGATGGGGTATGGGCTGTGAAAGGCTTCTCATGACCATGCTTGGTGTTGAGAATATCCGTGATGTCGTCCTTTTCCCGAGGGACAGGCGCAGACTTTCACCTTAATCGAATTCCCGGATGAATCTTCATGAAAGAAAGGAATCCTTCCGGAGAGAGTCCGGAAAAGAAGGCTGCGGGTATTGCGGCTGCAGATCTTGTTGAAGAAGGTATGGTCGTTGGTCTTGGTACCGGATCAACCACTGCTTATACAATTGCTGAACTTGGAAGACGAGTGGAAGAAGGTCTTGACATAATTGCAGTTGTAACATCATACCAGTCAGAGATGCTTGCTATTCAGGCAGGTATTACCCTGACATCACTTGCTGAACATCCTGAGCTTGATATTGCAATCGACGGGGCCGACCAGATAGATGCTGCTCTGAATGTTATCAAAGGCGGCGGTGCGGCACATACAAGGGAAAAGATCGTTTCCATGTCTGCAGAGCGTTTTGTTGTGGTCGCAGATGAATCAAAGATCAGTGAACAACTGGATCATTATGTACCCCTGGAAGTGCTTCCTTATGCAAAGGAATATGTTTCAAAGCAGATATTCAATATTGGCGGAAGTCCGGAATTACGTCTCGCATCAAGAAAAGATGGTCCTGTGATATCCGACAATGGTAATTTCATCATCGATGCAACTTTGGGTCTAATTGAGAATCCTGTGGAAACATCCGCTCTTATATCACAGATCACCGGAATTGTGGAACATGGTATTTTCACCAATGTGGATGAGGTCTACATAGGTAAAAAGAATGGTTCTGTAGAAATTATGTCCTGATCGACAGGGTGGTCAGGAATCATCTTTTTCTTCAAAAGGACAGGCACACATTTCAAACAATGCTTCTTCTCCTGTACGTGAGCCTCTTGCTATGAGAACATCACCGGCTTTGATTACAGTTCTTTTGTTCGGTCTGTATACCCATTTATCGTCCCTTTTAATGGCCATTACATGTACGCCGGTTTCAGTTTCAAGCTTTAGCTGTCCGAAAGTCTTTTCGATTATAGGTGAACAGTCCTGAACAACCAGTCTTGTAATAACCTCATCTGATTCCCTGACAGCTATTGTTATGATGGGATGCAGATCTATATCTCTGAGAACCGTATCAGCTATCGTATAAGCGGCATCTGAAATCGCTTCTGCAGAATAGGCAAGCTGCAACAGACCTCGAAGTATATTCACATCAGGTACATGTTTTGCAGTTTCAAGGACCCAGTGCTGAAGTTCGTTCTTCATTGAATCCATCTCTGCTTCAAGGGCCTTTACTTCCTGGGCAATGTCCTCGTTACCAAAGAGAAGAGCTGAATATGCCAGTCCTACTGAGAGTTCACCCATATTCTTCATTTCAACCATCATGTCGACAGCTCTTTCGAGATCTATGAGGAATCTTTCATGTTGTATTTCCTTTGGTACATATTTACGGTTGGTTACGATCTCCATGAAAAGAGAAACTCCATCATCATGACCGCGAGCGAAAAGTACGTCATCGGGTCTAATACGGGTCTCATGGTCAGGGTCGTATATCCACTCATCATTGCGACGAATAGCAATGATCCACATTCCGGATTCAATGTCGAATTCGATATCACCAAGATTCCTGCCTGCAATATCGGAGTCTTCATCCACTGTGGCCCTGGTAATGGTTTCCTCTGCTTCTCTCATTGCAAGTTTTAATTCCATGGGTATACCCATTTCCATGGTAACGATCTTTGCGATATCTCCTGCTGCATTGGCAATGTTCTCAGATGCACGGGCCACCTGAAGAACACCTGACATTTCTTCTGCCTCCTCAACACGTCTTGTACTGAGCATGGCAGCAATTTTCATATGGTAATCAAGTGTATCCATCTTTTCTTCAAGACGGATTACTTCCTCTGCAATATCCTCATCATCGTAGACCATTGCAGAATATGCAAGGTCCACCATGAGTTCGGAAGTATCCTTCATCTCTATCAACAGATCTTTGAGATTGCGTGGAGTATACTTTATTTCCTTTGGACTCATAGATTTTCTACCGTTTAATGTATTCTTACTTTGTATTTGATTTTTAAATATATATCTTATATCAGGTTCAGTATGTGCATGGTTATGAAGATTCCGCTGACACCTATAAGGTCTCCCAGGGTTGCTATCAGGGGAATTACAGTATCATCGGGATCAACCCCGAACCTGTGCGATGCAAATGCTATTGTGATGGTGGCTGAAAAGACTGCCAGCAGTTCAAAAGAGCCGGCTCCGAGACTGAGTGTCATGAGTGTTGTGAATGGCATTCCGATTCCCATCACTTCTCCGAGTACCCACACTACCAGACCCACGAATATGCAGGCACTTAAGCCAACTATGAGGGCGGCAAGAACACTATTGCGCACTACCGGGTTTTTACGTATATGGGTACCGAGACCCATGTGGAATGATGAAGAAAGTCTGGCTCCTAACATACTCCCTGTATCTCCACCTATTTTAATTAGAGCAGGGATCAGTACCAGTATCAGAGGCATTGAAACGAGTCTTTCTATCTCAAAGTTGAGTATCTGACCAGAGAAGATCCCGATAACAGATGTTACGAAAAGTATGGGGAATCCTCGTCCAACGATTCCTTTTACTGTGTAGTAACTCATATCAGAAGCACCACCTTTGCAGACATAAAGAGCATAAACATGGAAACTATGTCACCGATGGTTGCGATCGCTGGTGTTACTACATTATCCGGATCAAAACCGAAACGGAACATACCAAGCGCAAGTAATACAGCAACAACTGAGAGAATGATCCCTGAAGATACTCCGGCGAGCACTGCTATAAGTGTAAGGGTATACATGCCTGCACTTTGAAGACCCAGACCTATGGTTATCAGATGACCTATTATCCCGAGTATAAATGACATTATAAGGCTCAGGAGAAGAGAGCCAGATACGTTGTTCAAAAGTTCTGGATTGCGGTCTATCTTCGTGATAAGACCCATGTGTATGGCACTTCCCAGACGGGAACCAAGTGTACATGAAATGTTGCCACGCATACCGAGCACTGCAGGAGTTATGACTATCAGTCCGGGTATGAGTGCCAGTTCGCTGGTCATTCCCGAGAGGATAACCCCTGATGCAACTCCTCCGATGGTGGCCATTAGTTCAAATGGCAACGCCTCGCGTACAATGGAGCTGATACTACCATATTCTCCCATGTATTCTTCGACGATTCCTAACTCGTAGTCTTCGTCTTCATCATCTGTATCCTGAGGCATCATTGCCCTATTTCACATTGTTAGTATTTAAATGCATACCAGAGATGATCCAGTCTTTTTCATAGTTAAACATAAAAGCCATGTTGCCTTTTTTTGAGAAGAGGAATATCGATGTTAAAACATATTGTAATGTGGAAGTTGAAGGAAAATGCTGAAGGTAATAGTAAGAATGAGAATGCTCTGGTTATGAAAGAGAAACTTGAGTCTCTTAAAGGTATTATCCCGGAGATAGGCATGATCGAAGTAGGGATCAATGCAATTCCATCGGATGCTGCTTATGATGTCAGTCTTTACTGTGAGTTCAGGGATGAAGAAGCTTTTAAGACTTACCAGGTTCATCCGGAACATCTGAAGGTTGCGGAGTTTGTAGGAAAGATCAATGAACACAGAGTTGTAGTGGATTACCTGGTATGATTCTTTGCAGATGAACCGTTTATCTTCCTGACAGGAGTGCTTTGATATAGTATTTTGTCCAAAAATAAGTCAGATATCGGGATTTTCTCAAATCTACCCTGTTACATCAAAAAAGGTTATATACAACTAGTTACATTATGGGGTTGCTCGAAGACGAAACCGTCAACGAACAACTTTATTTGCAAAGCTATGGGCCCGTGGTCTAGCCGGTTATGACATCGCCTTTACACGGCGGGGGTCATGAGTTCGAATCTCATCGGGCCCACCACACTCTATTGCTTCTTTTGATGTCGTTTCTTTGACTATTTTGAGCTTTGCTTCGAGTGCTTCAACCCGCTTTTCAAGTGGACTTTTTATGATGGCACTGTGGATTGAAGCAGTTCCCTATCATATAGATAGAGATGGAAATGCAAGAATAATCTCAATACCAAAAGTTCATATGGGCGACTTCAGAAAGAATGCTAATCGTGTAACGGTTCTTGAACTACTCAATGCTAAATCTGAAAAATGTCTTTCAAGAAAAGAATTGAAGGAAAAGCTTGAAAAAAAATATATACCTATCAAACCGCGTTCAGGAAAAGCGAAGCAATCTCTTACTTATGGATCTTTTAATTCATTAACACAAGATTTACTAGAATGGGGGTTGATTGAACAAAGACCATACAAGGAAAGTAAAAAAGAGGTTGAATATCATATCACCCCAGATGGTCAGTTTACACTGCAGTTTATTAAGGTTTGATTTAGCGATTGATACTATAAATCCACCTGTACCTGCGTGTCCTATCTCAAATTGAATCATTGTTACACCAGAAAACGCCTGAAAGAGGCGGTGACCCTTACATGAGCATATTACTGATTTAATGTTTACTATTTGAATTTATTCTAATGGATTAAAGAAATGAGTGTATCAATAGTATTTTTGGCACCCTGTTGTGACATTCTGCCATACTTTTCTAGTCCTTCATCAGATTCATATGCTGATGTAAGAGAATTTTCAAGAAATGGATACTTTCCCAGTAGTTCTGCTAAGATGGCAATTTCTATCTCAGTTCCACCATGATCAGGATCGATTAATGCAAGCACATCAGCATGATCTTTTATGAGCTTCCCTTTTTCCCATTCAATATCATCACTTGTCTGTTCCTCAATTCTGTAATGACGATCCCATATAGCTTTTAATTTCAAAACAAGTAGTGTTGCTCGATTTGGTACAGTTATTTCAATACCTCCTCTGATTTTCCTTGTTTCTGTGTTTCCATCAAGGATACTGAAATCCAATGATTCAGCTCTGCCTTCAAAAGGGAAAGGTTTCTGTCTTGTCTCAAAATCTATTATTATTGGGCCTACTTCAGTATTCTTTTTTACGCCTGCGGATACTCCAGCCAGTTTATATGGTACAAAACCACGCTCTTCTCGCAAAAAATAACTTAAGCTACTTCTTCTATTGCTATTTGTTATAAGATCGACATCGATTGAGCCAAACCAGGGGTTATATGAATCAACTGCCCAACCACCAATGAGTACAGTTGTTGGTTCCTCCACATGTTCTTTTTCCTGAAGATACTGCGCAATTATGCCTAATTCATTTAAGGAAAATTTGATTATACCGCTCATTTGTTCATATCTTGTCATAAATTGAAACCATTGCTTTTGTTATATCCATCGCAGAATATCCCATTCCTGCTAAATCAAGGAGTGTCTGTGAAGCAGATACTATTCTAATTCCCTCTTTTTCCAACGTCTCTTGAAAAACATCTCTGTCGGGTCGATAGATCATTGCTTTTATACCATTTGTTGAAGGGGATTCGAATATTTCTCGGAAATAGTCAACATGTTCATCTCTTAAATAGAGATAAACTGAATCACTCCTTACTCCATAACCTGAGTAGAGTGTTGCTGCAGTATATGATGTAAATCCCACTGGAATATTGTCTTGAATTGCAAAAGCTTCTGTAATCTCTCTTGCTGCATGCATAGAATCATCAAAAGGAATTGTTATTTCACAACTTTTAAGGTTTATCAGGGGACGTTCCCATGCAATGCCATTCAGCAATTTGTCCACATTTGAGATGCTTACATAGTTATGATTTTGTTTCACAATGTTCTGTTGAATTAATGTTTGGATCGTTTTATGTGCCCAACCATAAGATACATCTTCCAGAATTGATAGTTGTCGAATAGAAGTGTTTTTTTCCCTCAACAAACGAGATACTATCTTCCATGATTTATCTGATGTTATTCGCTGAGTTTTGGCGTCAAATTGCTTATCTGAATTCGGTTTAAAGGACCAGGGAAGTTTTATCATGACAATATTCAACTGGTTCATTATTCTTTTTTCTCTTTCCGAAAAAGACTTTGCAGCTATAACTAGGTTAATATTTTTTATAGTGTTCTCATTCTGCATCAAGAGATCACGAAGAAGATTCATTCTTGCAACAGTGTCTATTGTAGCTTTTGATTTAATCTGTATTAAGTAAATAGAATCATTTTCTTCCAGTACTGCATCAGGGCGAAGAGGAAGATCTAATGAATGATATTCATATAAAGTCTTATTACTTGTATCTGTGGAATTAGATGAAATATTCAGATAATCCCTAATGTAATCAAGACTTTTTTCTAGTTCTTTTGAGTCTTTTTTTACCATATGTAATTATCACTATGTAGTGATATGTATATAAAACTATCAGTGATATATATCCATCTTTAGTGATAAATACATAAAGGTATCAGTGATATGTATCCTCTCTTAGTGATAACTACATAAAACTATCAGTGATAATTTGTGTTGCAGATACCTTAAATAACGAATTTCTCTATAATTCTCTTGTACTCTTCTTTAGAATGCTGTACCTTATTGAGATAATGAGCACTGCCAACAGTAGCAGGTGCTCGACCTTGTATGAAATCAGCTAAGCTTTCAGTAACTCCTTCTTTGATCATCAAGTTAAGATGCCACTTACGGATTGTCTTTGCACATACGCGATTATGCCTGATTCTCTTGGCATAATAATCGTATCCGTAAACTTTGCCAATCCCTTTAAGAGTGCTAATGAAAGAAGATGGGAAATATATCTGAAAAGTCTTCTTCGTTCCTGATGAAAAAGCAGATGACGGATAATGTGCAACTTCTCCATCTACAACGATATTACGTTCATCAAAGGTCTTCAGCATCTTATGAATATGGGAGAGACGATTTCCTGAATACATCAATAGTTTATAGATAGGTTTCAAGTCTTCAGGATAGCTCTCATAAGCCTCCTGAATCTCCTCATCGGTAACATAGACTTCAAAGACATTTGATTTCTTTATTTTAACATAGCGTCTCCATTTCTGAATGGTATATCCGCAGACATCATCAATATCTTCATCTTCAAAGTAGTTCAGTAAATTCCTGAGTCCACGTTCTTCTTTGTCTCTCAGATCAAGCTTCCTGAAGTCCTGTGGTTTCTGAACAGATTCAGTAGAAAAGAACCTTTTAAGAGCGTTATAATAATCTCTCTTTGTAGTCTTGGAAACGTCTTTAGCATTCAACCAATCCTTGAAAGATTCTCTATGGTGGGCCCATAAATCATTCAACAAAACAGTTTGCAATGGCTCCGTGGCATACGGTGGCTCTTGGCCTTGATATTCGGGGGTACTTTCCCCATAAATGCTATCAAGTAACCCCTTTACACGGCGGGGGTCATGAGTTAGAATCTCATCGGGCCCACCACAATTATTCTTTTCTGATTCTAATGATGCTGATTTTTTGTAGGGTTTTAACGCTTTTTTTCATTATTGTGGTGTTGAGCGAAGCTTAGCACCTCGATCCGCGCTTCAGAAGCGTCATCAGGGTTGTGAATCTCATCGGGTCCATGACACTTAACCGTTTTTTATAATATCTATTTTTTTAATAGTGAAACTTCTTTTTCAGTTTAATTTTGATGCTTTGTATGGTGCAAAGTTTCAGTTTGAGCTAAGTAATATT
>JAASSR010000009.1 GCA_021767785.1 Methanolobus sp. | reverse complement strand
TGTGGAATAGTTCTTGACCGTGACCATAATGCCGCTATCAATATTCTCAATCGTGCTGTAGGAACTACAGTTAAAGCCTGTGGAATTGAGTCGTTGGATTCGATAATGAAGCAGGAAGCCACTGGTTTTAACCAGTGGTAGTTCACTGATTAGCTCTGATTATGATATTATGAAATGGAAAATCATTTATATTAGACATGACTAGGATGTAGTGTTATGTTTTGTAGAACATAACACTCCGAACTTTGCTACTTCGAATTTGTGTTATGTCCTTTTGGGCATAACATACATTCAGACTTTGGTTCTATAGGAGAAAATTTCATGGTAAACAAAAATCATCTTGTAATTTTTTCATTATTGATCTCTTGCTTTCTGTTCCCGGGTTGTATTGATTCAACAGAGGGTTCAGTTGGCGATCAGGGTCTGACTGACACGAATTCTTATAGCTTAGATTCACAGACAAATGGAGAGTCCATTATTGTACACTGTGGCGCAGGAATGCGCAGACCTATGGATGAGATAGGTGCTTTGTTCGAAGAGAAATACGCTGTTACTGTCCACTATAACTACGCAGGTGCCAATACACTTCTAACTCAGATGGAACTCACAGGAGAAGGCGACATTTACATGCCGGGAGCAACCTATTATTTCGAGATTGCTGCTGAAAAAGGACTCATTGACGATTTCAGCAAGGTGGCATACCATGTGCCTGTGATCATCACGCCTGCCGACAATCCTGCAAAAATAAACAGCCTTAGTGACCTTGCGAATGAGGATGCCAGTCTTGTACTTGGTGACCCTGATGCAGCGGCCATCGGTGTTCTCTGCCAGAAGATGCTTACAAAAAAAGGAATTTATGAACAGGTAGAGGAGAACGTTGTTGCCAGAGGGGCAACGGTGAACGAACTGGTCACCTACATCTCACTTAGTCAGGCTGATGCCTCAATAGTATGGGAAGATCTTGTCAGGGACAACGGAGAGATCAATATGGTAGAGATTACAAAAGATGATAACATCGTCAAAATAGTACCTATTGCTACTCTCAGTTCATCAGAGAACCCTGAAACCGCAGAGGAATTCTTACAGTTCGTGGTTTCAGATGAAGGCAGGGCTGTCTTTGAAGCATACGGATTCACACTCTATCCGGATGAAAAATATGCTTATTTAGATGACAATTGAATATCTTTAGAGCAGATGCTCTGTTTAAAAAAAAAAGCAGGAGTAGTATTATGCAAAGAGCATGGTTCAAGTATGCAACCCTCTTCACTATTCTTCTGCTGACTTTGTTTATTTTCTTGTTAATATTTGAGATTGTCACACATACCGACTCTGCCAGCCTTTTTAAGAATTTTATATCACCGGAGATACAATTTGCAATACGACTAAGTCTGATGACCTCTATTGCCTCCACTTTTATGTGCATCATTATTGCTATACCCGCATCCTACGCCCTTGCAAGATATCAATTTCGCGGAAAAGCAATTGTCAATACGTTACTGGACCTGCCCATGGCATTGCCACCTATAGTAGCAGGACTTGGATTACTTCTGATTTTCGGGACGACCACTGCCGGGACATATCTGGCGGATATGGGACTGAAATTTGTTTTTACACCTATGGGAATTGTGGTTGCTCAGTTCGCAGTCAATATCTCATTGATGCTCAGGATAGTGCGTTCTACTTTCGAAAGTATCAATCCCAGGTATGAGCATGTAGCTCAGACGCTGGGATGCACACCTTTTCAGGCTTTTATGAGAACAACACTACCTCTTTCAAAGAACGGGGTGATCGCTGGCTCTGTGATAACATGGTCAAGAGCAATGGGTGAATTCGGTGCGGTGCTGATGCTTGCAGGTGCCACAAGAATGAGAACAGAAACATTGCCGATCGCCTTGTATCTTAATATATCCTCCGGAGAACTGGACCTTGCTATTGCATCTGCTACAATACTTATATGCATCTCAGGGGTGGCACTTTATTTGTTTGAAGTTAAAGGAGGGCTGGCAAGACCCTATTAGTTCATGGAGTTTGCTGGCAAGTGAATATGATAGAAGCTAAGAATCTTTTCATAGAACTCGGTGAATTTGAAATTAAAAACCTGAACCTGAGTGTAAAAGAGAGCGAATATTTCTGTATACTTGGTCCCACAGGTTCAGGCAAGACAATTCTTCTGGAGTCTATTGCAGGTATATACCGACCGGATTCAGGTTCCATATTGATCAATGGTCGTGATGTAACTTCATTGCTTCCCAGGGACAGGAATGTAAGCGTAGTCTATCAGGATTTTATGCTATTCCCGAACATGAATATCAGGGATAATATCGGATTCGGACTGAAATATAACAGTTCAAGGGTCCTTGAAAGATCAGCATTCAGGGATAAGATAAGAAAAACTGCGGAAATGCTCGGAATATCTCATCTGCTTGACAGACATCCTTCAACGCTTAGCGGTGGTGAGAAACAAAGGGCTGCCATAGCAAGGGCAATAATAACAGAGCCAAAACTACTCCTTCTTGATGAACCACTTTCAGCCCTTGATACCGGAACGAAGGACAGGCTCAGACAGGAGCTTTTAAGGATACATCAGCTGAAGAGAACAACCACGATCCATGTGACACATAGTTTTGAAGAAGCTTTTGCACTTGCTGACCGTATAGCTATCATGCACAGTGGCAGGATCTATCAGATCGGCACTCCGGATGAAGTATTCAGAAAACCAGAATCCACATTCGTGGCTGATTTTGTAGGTGTTGAGAACCTTTTCCATGGAAAAGCGATCATAAGAGACGATCTGTCTGAGATAAAGGTCAACGGACATAATATTGTTTCAAGTGCTCTTCGGGAGGGAGATGTGGCTGTTTCGATCAGGCCGGAGGATATACTGATATCAAAAGATCCGATTTCAAGTGGCAGAAATTCATTCAATGGTGTGGTTTCCGAGGTTATCAGGAGAAAGTCCACTGTCAAACTGGTAATAGATACCGGTATACCTTTCAGAGTTGTGCTTACAAAAAGAACCTATGATGACATGGAGCTTTGCACGGGAGCAGATGTTTATCTGACTTTCAAGGCATCTGCAACTCATATTGTCTGACAAGCATATAATGAGCCGGAATAAGATTAAAAAAATTGAAAAACAGATGCTACTTAAAGTAATCTCTTTCCGGCATCAGGCCCGCTCTTACATTCAAAGACGTCGGTGATCTTCATTTTGACAAGATATCTTGCAGGGAAACGATCACTCTTTGCTTTTACCATCTTGCGCATCTTGTCGTAGTCTTCACCACGGTCGACTATTTTTATATCTCCTTTTATCTGGAAACATCCGTTGATATCCGGTCCCCATACATAAATGGCACCTTTTGGATTTGCCCTGAGATTTTCCATTGTCTTGAGGAAGAAATTGTCAACGATCCAGATAGTCTCTCTGTCTTCCTGCAGGTCACACATGCCTATTGGGATCACATTCGGAACGCCGTCTTTTGATGCTGTTGCGAAGGGGAATATCTTCATCTTTGCGAATTCTTCTTTCATCTCATCTGTTAGTTTAACCATTAATGTCACCTCTGCATATCAAAATAAAAACACAATTAATCTACACATTAATGAAGTTTAAACTTTTTCATTAGTAGTATGTATCTTAGAAAGCAGATATTAAGATTACATATGAGCAAAAATGGAAAAATCAGGTATAGAAACCTAGAACAGCTTATCAAGGAAGTACTGGTGAACCCGCGTATCAAGAGTCAGTTCAGGATGAAAAGCCAGTGCCAGGATATTGTCCTGCTCGGCGGCTACTATCATATCATCTGTCTTTGCAAGAACATGGACATTGTTTCCGGCATCAATTATTCCGGGTGCCCGGATAAATACTGCATTATAGGGTGTATCAAGGAAAGGAAGTTCAAGTTCTGTTTCAAATGAATCACATTGTCTTCCAAAAGCATTTCTGTTGACCTTTGTATCCATGAGACCAAGCAGGTGCTGATGTGTCTTTTTTACCTGTTCGTCTCCTTCTTTAGCAAGAAGGATCAGACCGGCGCAGGTACCCATGATAGGTCTTCCTGATGCGCTCATATCTTTTATTTCATTGTCTATTCCTTCTTTTACAAGAAGACGAGCAAGGGTTGTGCTTTCGCCGCCTGGCAGAACCAGTGCATCACATTCGGGAACAATTCCTTTGTGTTTGATGGTAACTATTTCGGCACTTTCACCACGCTGGTCAATCGCTCTTCTAAGTGCGTCAACATGTTCTGACACATCGCCCTGGATTGCAATAACGCCTATGCGCATAAAGACACCGTATTAGCAAAAAAAAGAGTGTAGGGATGGTTTTTACCATCCACGGGTTTGCAGGGCCATATCTTCAGGGATCGTATCTACACTGATACCTTTCATACCTGAACCAATGCCCTTTGATATGTCTGCAAGTACCTCAGGGTTGTCGTAGTTGTTGACAGCCTCAACAATAGCTGTTGCCATCTTTTCTGGATTCTCGGCCTTGAATATTCCTGATCCGACGAAAACACCGTCGGCACCAAGACGCATCATAAGAGCTGCATCTGCTGGTGTTGCAACACCGCCGGCTGCGAAGTTCACGACAGGAAGACGCTGAAGTTCTGCTGTCTCGATAACAAGTTCGATAGGTGCTTCAATGTCACGGGCAACAGCTATCATCTCTTCCCTTGTCATACCTTTAAGGGCACGGACCTCGCCCATGATCTGTTTCATGTGCTTTACAGCCTCACTGACATCACCTGTTCCTGCTTCTCCTTTTGTGCGTATCATGGCGGCACCTTCTTTTATTCTGCGAAGAGCTTCACCAAGGTTCCTTGCACCACATACAAAGGGAACAGTGAACTGGGTTTTATCAATATGGTATTTGTGATCTGCAGGTGTGAGTACTTCTGACTCATCCACCATATCAGCACCAAGGGCCTGAAGTATCTCTGCTTCCACAAAGTGGCCGATACGTGCTTTTGCCATAACTGGAATTGTGACGGTCTCAATTATCTCTGAGACTATCCTGGGATCTGCCATTCTTGCGACTCCGCCTTCTTTCCTGATATCTGCCGGTACTGCCTGTAAGGCCATTACCGCAACGGCACCTGCTTCTTCTGCTATACGGGCCTGCTCCGGTGTTGTTACATCCATTATAACACCGCCCTTCTGCATCTTTGCAAATCCTCGCTTTATAAGCTCGGTGCCATGTCTTAATTTTTCAAGTTCCATACTATCATCCTGATTGCTTATATGATTTTTAATGCTACCTGTTCAGACTACTACATAGATTTAATGCTTAAAAGCATTTACATCTGCTACTGATCATCATCTGCTTTTATTCTTGCCATTCCGACAACTTTGTCGCTGGTCTTTACGTTCATTATCTTAACACCCTGTGTGTTCCTTCCCTGAACGCGTACATCTTTCACCGGGATACGAATTATTATGCCTTCGGAAGTTGAGAGCATGAGATCATCATTCTCGTGAACTGCTTTTACATTTATCACAGGTCCGTTGCGCAGGCTTGTGACTATGGTAATAACTCCCCGTCCTCCCCGGTGCATAGATCTGTATTCATCGAACTCTGTTCTCTTTCCAAAGCCGTTTTCGGTGACAGTTAGCAATGTGGTGTCATCATCCACAATATCAAGGCTTACTACCATATCACCGTCTTCGAGGTTCATGCCCCGGACACCTCTGGCACTGCGGCCCATTGCGCGTACTTCTTCCTCTGAGAACCGAATAGCTTTTCCATGCATAGAGACCATGACAACCTCTCTGGAGCCGTCGGTCAGTGCGACATTTACCAGTTCATCCCCTTCAACAAGGTTTATAGCGATTATACCTTTTTTGCGAGGATTACTGAATTCAGAAAGTTTACACTTCTTTACAGTACCCATGCTAGTGGCCATGAATAGATATTCATCATCTCTGAATTCCTTTACAGTTATCAGTGCTGTTACAAGTTCATTCTCTTCAAGTTCAAGCAAATTGACAATTGCTTTTCCACGGGATTGTCTGCTGCCTTCAGGTATCTCGTACACTTTACGCCAGTAAACCCGACCCTGATTGGTGAAGAACATAATATGATCGTGGGTGGAAGCCACAAAGATATTTTCCACAAAATCTTCATCTTTGGTTTCCATTCCGATAATACCTCTTCCTCCCCTGTGTTGCTTGGAATATGTATCAACCGGCAGTCTTTTGATATAACCACTGTTGGTTATCGTTACCACCATGTCGGCCTCAGGGATAAGATCTTCAGTATCAAGTTCTTCTACAGAGGATTTGATGTTTGTTCTTCTCTCATCTCCAAAACGCTCTTTAAGATCTGTGAGCTCATCTCTTATAATATCATATTTCTTCTCATCGCTTGCAATTATCTCCTTAAATTCAGCTATCTGCTTTAATAGTTCATCGTACTCGTCATCGATCTTCTGTCTTTCAAGACCGGTCAGTTTCTGAAGGCGCATATCCAGAATAGCTTTTGCCTGTATCTCGTCAAGTTCGAATTTGGATATCAGACCCTCTCTTGCTTCTTCGACGTTGTTGGATGAACGGATAAGTGAGATCACCTCGTCCAGATGATCCAGTGCCACTTTAAGACCCTTCAATATATGTGCTCTGTCCTCTGCTTTTTTAAGCAGGAACTGTGTACGTTTCTGGATAACATCGATGCGGTGCTCAAGGTAGATACGCAGTATATCTTTCAGGTCGAGTTCTTTGGGAATATCGTCCACAAGTGCCAGATTGATTATGCCGAATGTAGTCTGCATCTGGGTATGCTTGAAAAGCTGGTTCAATACCACATTTGCATTTGTACCTCTTGTAAGCTCTACTACAATGCGTATTCCTTCGCGATCGGACTCATCACGCAGATCAGAGACACCTGTGATCTTCTTTTCTCTGACAAGGGATGCTATATTTTCTATTAGCTTTGCCTTGTTGACCTGATACGGAAGTTCCGAAACAACTATTCGGTACTTGTCCTTTTTCATTTCCTCTATCTCTGTCACAGCTCTTATCTTCACTCTTCCGCGACCCGTTTCATAAGCTGATCTGATTCCGCTTTTCCCAAGTATGATACCTCCAGTGGGAAAATCAGGACCTTTGATAACTGTCATAAGTTCCTTTATTGTAATTTCCGGTTTATTTATGAGCATCAGGGTTGCATCAATGACCTCGTTCAAATTGTGAGGTGCCATATTTGTGGCCATTCCCACAGCAATACCCGTGGAACCATTGATCAGAAGGTTGGGAAGTTTTGCAGGAAGTACCACTGGTTCTTCAAGCGAACCATCGTAATTAGGACGTGTGGGTACAGTATTCTTATCGATATCAATAAGCATCTCATCGGCTATCCTGTCCATACGAACTTCGGTATAACGCATTGCTGCGGCGGAATCGCCGTCAATGGAACCGAAGTTACCCTGCCCGTCTATGAATGGATATCTCAAAGAGAAATCCTGCACCATTCTTACAATGGAATCATAAACAGCAGTGTCTCCGTGAGGATGGTACTTACCTAGTACATCTCCCACTACGCGGGCAGATTTCTTGTAGGCTTTATCATATGTGATACCTGCCTCTTTCATGGCGTAGAGTATTCTGCGGTGAACAGGTTTAAGACCGTCCTTTGCATCAGGTAAAGCACGGCTGACTATCACACTCATGGCATAGTCAAGGAATGAATTTTTCATTTCATCTTCGATAAGAATCGAATTTATCCTTTCACCGGTTTCAGTAGGCTGGATGTCGAAAGGTATCTCATCATTGTTGTCCGAAGGATCGTTGTCCTGAGAATTATCTTTGTCAATATTATCTGCCATATTTACTCACCTCATACATCCAGATTGGCAACGTCCTTTGCGTGTGTCGTAATGAAGTCCTTGCGGGGTGCTACTTCGTCCCCCATCAGAATTGTGAACATCTCATCTGCTGCAACGGCATCTTCCATGGTAACCTGCAAAAGTGTTCTTGTTTCGGGATTCATTGTTGTTTCCCATAGTTGTTCAGGATTCATCTCTCCGAGACCTTTATAGCGCTGTATGCTTGTCCCTTTCTCACCGATCTCTTTAAGCTTTGCATCAAGCTCACGATCAGAGTAAACATAATATTCTGTTTTTCCTTTTTTGATCTTATAAAGAGGAGGCTGCGCAATATACACATAACCGGCATCTATCATGGGTTTCATGTATCTGAAGAATAGTGTAAGTATAAGTGTCCTGATATGTGCTCCGTCAACATCGGCATCCGTCATTATTATAACTTTGTGATAACGTGCTTTATCAATGTCGTAATCGTCACCTATCCCTGTTCCCATGGCCGTGATAAATGCAAGTATCTCATTGTTCTTGAGTATTTTTGCCAGACGTGCTTTCTCAACGTTGAGGATCTTACCCCTTAAAGGCAGGATAGCCTGATACTTACGGTCTCTTCCCTGTTTTGCGGACCCTCCTGCTGAATCACCCTCGACAAGAAATATTTCACTTACTGAAGAATCCTTTTCAGAACAGTCTGCAAGTTTACCGGGTAATGTACTAACTTCCAGTGCGTTCTTTCTGCGGGTAAGCTCCCGTGCCTTCTTTGCAGCTTCTCTTGCACGCTGGGCATCAAGTGCTTTTTGCAGGATAGCAGTGGCGACCTTAGGATTCTCTTCCATATATTCAGAAAGTCCTTCCGAGACCATGGATTTAACGATCCCTTTAACCTCACTGTTTCCAAGTTTTGTCTTGGTCTGTCCTTCAAACTGTGGCTCTGTGATCTTGACGCTTATGATGGCAGTGAGGCCTTCACGAATATCTTCCCCGGAAAGCTTTGCATCTCCTTTTCCGAGACTGTTCTTTTTGATGTATTCATTTGCAACGCGGGTCAGTGCGGCTTTGAACCCCACCAGGTGAGTTCCACCTTCATGGGTATTTATGTTATTGACAAAAGAGAAAACATATTCCGCATAACTGTCCGTATACTGCATGGCTATTTCAACAATAGCATCATTCTTTTTTCTTTCAAAATATATCGGAGTTTCGTGTAATACATTCCTTTTATGGTTGAGATGTTCCACAAAGGAGACGATTCCCCCTTCGTATTCAAATACATCCTTTAAAGGTTCATCTTCTCTATTATCCGAGATACTTATTTTGAGTCCTCTGTTTAGGAATGCAAGTTCACGAAGCCTTGTTGAGAGTGTCTCATAATTGAACCTCAGAGTTTCGAATATTGTTCCGTCTGGTTTGAATGTGGCTTTTGTCCCTGTGTTCTCAGTGTCACCGATCTCAAGGAGTTCGTCAATGGGTACTCCGCGTTCATAACGCTGATAATATATTTTGCCGTCACGCTGTACTTCCACTTCCATCCATTCTGATAGTGCATTGACAACGGATACACCCACACCATGAAGACCACCTGATACTTTGTAAGTATCCTTGTTGAATTTTCCTCCGGCATGCAGAATGGTCATTACAACCTCAAGTGCGGATTTGTTGTATTTGGAGTGCATTCCCACAGGAATTCCTCTTCCGTTATCCTGTACGGTAATGGTTCCGTCATGGTTTATGGACACATCTATCTGCGTACAATATCCTGCAAGGGCTTCATCAATACTGTTATCCACAACTTCATATACAAGATGATGAAGGCCTCTGGAATCAATGCTTCCAATGTACATGCTGGGACGTTTGCGAACAGCTTCAAGTCCTTCAAGCACCTGAATATTACTTGCATCATAAGCCTGTTTTTCACTCATTAAATACCGCTCCGTGAAAAAAAATCAATATATTTCATCATAATTAGCAAATTCTTATAATAACAAATTCAAATCTATGCATATTCATAATGTGTACTGGTTCATCCTTCAAAACACAGTTAAAGAAATATTTATTTTGAATCTCTCGTTTCTTATTTTATCTAAAACATCCGGCATCTAATATGTATTCATGCTTATTAAATGTTTATATAATTTTGATTAAAAAAGTGGATAAATAAATCCGGTTGCAATCATTTTCTCAGGAAATAGTACATGTTTCCTACTGGTATGAATGTTACGGCCACATATATCAGACTTCCCATAACAGGTATTTCGCTTGCCAGCATAATGACGAGCAATCCAAATGCCAGATCAGTGAGTGGTCTATATTCTTTCCCCATTTGCCTGAACAGGTATTTTCCAAGCCATATAGCTGCAATCACTCTTGCTATGTATAGTCCTGTTAACACAATTATTAAAAGGATCAGCCCGAGGGGTATGCCTATTACGGTAATGAACAGGAAGAGGATTATCAAAATACCTGCTATGAATATGCCGATCCCGGTGAAAAATGCCTTCCCTGGGGCTTCCGGAGTTCTTTCAGCTATTTTCCGGAGCTGTTGCGGCCATATCACAAGTCCCAGAAGTCCGATCAATACAAGTGAGAGATAGGATATGAGCCACAGGATAATTGATGATACGACCCCTTCGTCATCATCTTCGTATGCTGCTTCTTCTGTGAAAACCACATCTTTTCCCACCGCACCATCGGGGATTTCGGAACTGGAAGGACTTGTGTATTTAAGGTTACCACTTATGTAAGCACCCTGGAGTACCGTCAGTTCTCCCGTATTTACATCGACATCTCCATCAACTGTTCCACCGATGGTAACCTCTCCGCCAGATCCTGAAATATCTCCTCCGACATCCCCAAATATGTTCAACTGGCCTGTTGTGGATGTAATATCACCACCAACAGTTCCTGTATCGGATATCGTGGTTTCACCGGAAAATAAGATCAGATCATCCCTGACATCACCGTCAATTACCAGTGTACCGGAAGCAGCCCTTACATCATCACCAATATTGCCGGTTATGCTTACTTCACCTGCAGCTACTATGAGATCCTGTGTTATATTTCCCCGGACCTCTACAGTACCGCCTGCAACTACCACATCGCCGACAACAGTACCTTCAATAATTACATTGTTACCGGCAACAAGGATATCATCTTCTATGACCTCATTGATCAACACAGTATCCGCACTTTCAATAGTTGTAAAAGCCGAAACCGGATAGATGAGTACAAAGATCAGTAAAAATAGTCCTGAAAGAATTCGTATAGATCTTCCCATATTGACACTCCCTCCCCTTATAATGAATTCCCTGTCAAATATTGTTCTTTATGGATTAAATGTTTTATCAGTTTTTCATTTTGAGATTTTAAAACTATTATTTAATGGATTAATACTATGTACCTGAACAGAAAACTAATATTCTGACAAATGAACCGCTCAGAACTCCTAACTGAACTCAAAAAAGAGGCCCTATGCATCTCCAACGAAGACCTGAGCCTTGCCAGAGCAGCCATCATGGAAGCTGTGGAACACGTGCCGGAACCCTACAGGACCATCTATTCATCGGATTATTTCACTTTCCTTTATGAGAACTTTCTTCGGCTGAAAAGACATGGAAATGTTATTATCAAAGAATACTTTGATGCACAGGAATATGTTTCTCTTCTGGATAGCATAAAAGATAAAAACTATTCTGAGGACAGGAAGAGAGAGGTTCTTAGCAGATTTTCCGGTCTCGTACTTGCCTATCTCGTATTTATAGTGAAAGAACCTTTGCATCCGGTTGGTATGGTCTTTCCGGGAGGTACGAGAATAATTCAAAGAGATCTCCATTACTACTGTCCGGTCAAAGATAAACAGACGGAGACAGGTATATCATTTTGTGAGTTCTGTATCTGTAAGGATAGTTCCGAATTAGAATAGAATTAAAAAAATGCTCAAAAAAGAAAATAGAAGGTAGTGCCTGAACCTGAGTTCAGGCTTCAAAGGCCAGTGCTTTTGTGGGACATGCGGTAATGCATCTTCCACATTTGATACAATCAGGCTTCTCATTATTTGTATGCACCTCAAGCTGCATCGGGCAGCTTTTCTCGCACTTGTTACAGTCAATACATTTTGAGTCATCGACCTGCAACTGGTATTTATTGCCACCTATGATATTCTGGACTGTTCCCATGGGACAGAATGTACACCAGGTACGGGGACTGACGCTTGCTCCGGCAAACAGTGCGATGGTCGTTGTAACAAGGCACATGATCACAAAGACCATCCCTATCTGGTTGATAAGTCCCTGTGTACTGAGAAGTCTGTAACCCATGAAACCCATCATAAGCATGAACAGTGGTATTCTGACCCAGTAACTCTTCAGGAATGAAGGTATCTTTTTATTGCGTGTTATCTTGCCGACCCAGAAGTCATTAAAACTTCCTCTGGGACAGAGATTTCCACAGAACCATCTTCCGCGGAAAATACTTGTGATCAGCAGTGTTGCAAATACAAGAAGCAGGAAATATCCCAGAAGCGGGAACCAGAGTCCTGCAATTGATACGATAAGGACTAGTATTCCAAGATACGGAGTAATTTTCAGCACGATTCTCACCTTTTTTGATTGGATTTTAAATTTTGTTTTTCGATTATTACTATTGATTATAGTTATGCCAGCAGGCAGTTCATAGAGCTCTGCTCATTGATTTTCATCAGCCCATGACTGCAGTTCACTGTCCACTCTTTTGACCCAGCTGCTCACGATCTCCATGATAAGCTCATGAATATCTTTTTTGCTGCGTACTTTATAAACAAAGAAATATCCACCTCCGTCCATGTTGTTCTGGGAACGGATGAGTATCTTTCTTTCATAGAGTTTCTTTACGCTTCTCTGGACTGTTGAAAGATTCAGTTCAAGCTCTTCAGCTATCGTATCGGTTGTGAGCCAGTCCTGACCATACTGAAGGAAATATTTCAGTATCTGAAGTTCGGCTTTTGTAAGGTTCAGACCACATTTGATGACAGCTTCGATTTCAAACTCTTTGCAGGCAAAATCTACCATGTTAATACCTCAATTATGTGACAGTACTGTAATTGATCATCAGCTATATATAAAGGGTTGTAAGTACTGTTGATTACTGCAAAAAAAGAGAAGTACTGGAAACCGGAAAAAATGAAAGTTACTGATATCCGCCTATCATCCTGTTGATCTCTTCACTTCCTATTATACCTGTGATCCTGTTCTCGTCATCAACAACAGGAAGAGCTGAAATATTGTTCTTTTCCATTTTCTTTGCAGCACTTTCGATATCTTCGTTCTCTTTAGCAGTTAGTACCTGTTCTGTCATAATTCCTTCAAGGGTCTTGCATTTCAATGCCACAGCCTTGGATATGTCCCATGATGTTACTATTCCTGCAAGTTCATTATTTTCAGTCACAACCGGAAGATGCGTTATTCCTTTTTCAAACATCACTCTGGCAGTTTCCTCGATACTGATACCCTGCTTTATAGATATTATGTCTTTTTTCATTATATCGGATACAATGGTGTGCGAGAGAAAGTTTCCCAGCAGATATCCCAGTTGTCCGGATTCCAGAAGGAAAGCATCGTGCCCGTAACTTGATTCAATCTCCCTGTAGGTCACGTCAAGGTCATTTGCGCTTAACGCTGTGACAAGTTCTCTGGACTGATAAGGAGGATAAAGCCAGTCCGAACTGACAGCTATTACAAGGAACTTAGCCTTTGCATTTTTCAATCCGTCTGTCAGTGAACCGTTCACAGAAAGATCGAAATAATCCAGTGCTTTGGTTATATAAAGGTATGAATTAGCATCAAACCGGCGTGTGAAGGATTGTCCCTGATAATGCAGGTAGCTTTCGACCTGGAAGTCAAAATCCAGCTTATAGTCATAGTTTTCTTTATCCTGTAGTCTCCTCCCGAATTTCTGGTGCATGGAAACATCACTGAGGTATGTGATATGTCCTATCATCCTGGCAAGCGCCAGACCTCTTATGGGAGCAGATCCTGAATAGTAATTTCCGTTGTTCCATCGGGGATCGGAAAGAATAGCCATTCTGCCAACTTCATTGAAAGCTATCTGCTGTGGTGATGATCTTGAGGTAGTTGCAATTGCTATTGCTTTTGTTACACACTCAGAATATGAGACCGTCCATTGAAGAACCTGAACACCTCCCATTGATCCTCCAATGACAGCAAAGAGTCTTTGTATTCCAAGATGGTCAACAAGTTCTTTCTGGGCATTTACCATGTCAGCAATGGTGATGAAAGGAAAATCTGTTCCGTATTCCTTTCCTGTATCGGGATTCAGGGATGAAGGACCAGTGGAACCCTTACAACCTCCAAGTACATTGGAACAGATAACAAAATACCGGTCAGTATCAATTGCTTTTCCGGGTCCTATGAGAATATCCCACCATCCCGGCTTGCTCTCACCTTTGTGCAGGCCTGCTGCATGTGCATCACCGGTGAGAGCATGACATATCAGTATAGCATTACTTTTCTCAGGGTTGAGTTTCCCATAGGTTTCATAGGCAATTCGGACGTTCTTTAATTTTTTTCCGCTTTCCAGTACCAGTTCACCGGGCAAATTAAAAACACGGGTTTCCACAATACCAATGCTCTCGCCTTTCATGCTTTCTGTGACCTCTTTAAAGCCTGATCGATATCTGCTATCAGGTCTTTTGCATCTTCAAGACCGACAGAGACTCTGATAAAATCGTCAGTAACACCTGTTGATTTTCTTTCTTCAAACGTCAGTTGCTGATGTGTTGTTGAAGCCGGATGTATCACAAGTGTCTTTGCATCACCAATATTTGCCAGATGTGAAAGCAGTCGAACACTGTCGATGAACTTCTTTCCCGCTTCAAGACCTCCTTTTATTCCGAAACCCAGAATTGCTCCATACTTGCCTTTCAGATATTTTGTTGCAAGTTCATGGCTGGGATGGTCCTTCAGTCCCGGATAGTTAACCCACTCTACAGCCGGGTGCTTGTTCAGGAACTCTGCTATCTTCAACGCATTGCTACTGTGCTTTTCAACACGCAGAGGTAATGTTTCCAGTCCCTGAAGGAAGAGGAATGCATTGAAAGGACTCATTGCCGGTCCGAGATCACGTAAGAGATGTACTCTCATTTTGATTATAAATGCAATATTACCGAGTTCGGGAAAATCACCGAATGTTTCCCAGTATTTCAGTCCGTGGTACCCAGGATCAGGTTCTGTCAGTCCCGGGAATTTGCCGTTATCCCAGTTGAAATTACCGGAATCCACAATAATTCCTCCAATAGATGTTCCGTGTCCTCCCAGGAATTTCGTTGCAGAGAGCACAACTATATCCGCTCCGAGATCAATTGGTCTGACGATACCTATACCCACAGTATTGTCAACAATGAGCGGTATTCCTGCTTCATGTGCTATCTTCGATATCTTCTCAAGATTCGGCACATCAAGTTTCGGATTTCCGATTATCTCTGCATAGATGGCCTTTGTTTTTGGTGTGATAGCCTTTTTGAAGTCCTCCGGTTTTGTTGAGTCCACGAAAACTACTTTTCTTGCAAGGTTCGGGAATGTATTATTGAATAACTGGTATGTTCCTCCATACAGGTTATCGGCTGCAACTATCTCGTCTCCGGGACCGGTTACACCAAGTGTTGCAAGCGTGATGGCAGACATTCCGGAAGAAACAGCAAGTGCACCAGTGCCTCCTTCGATGGCAGCAACTCTTTTCTCCAGTACATCGGTTGTAGGGTTCATGAGCCTTGTATAGATATTACCGAATTCCTTCAGTCCAAAGAGATTGGCTGCATGTTCTGAATCCTTAAAGGTGTATGATGCTGTCTGGTATATCGGTACAGCGCGTGACCCTGTAACAGGATCCGTTTCCTGACCGGCATGTAAGGCCAGTGTATTGAATCCGTATTCTTTTTCATCCATGTTGTTTCTTCCTTATATTTTTTGAATGCAAGTTGATTTGCTATTACATGATTGGTGTAGCATTATATATGTTTTTGCATAAAAAAAAGTTAAATTATAACTAATAGTAATGCAATGGTGATATACTTGTTTAATAATTTGTGTTTACTGATTATTTTTAAAACAGATTTTTTAGGGTTGCTATGATCCAAAAGAAATGGAAAAGAAGCAGTGGTGGTCTGGATTATATATAGTGGCCTTTTTGTGCAAAAACAGAATTACTCAAGAAGCATTTTGAGAAAAGCTTCATCTCTGACTTCAGGACTTTCAAGGACCCTTGCTTCAGGATTTAATTCTTGTACCAGCGTTTTAACAGCTGATATATGTTCTTTCGTATCCAGCCAGGTTTTATTAATACAAATTATATCTGCGCCTTCAACTTGCTTTTTCTCATATTCGGTAAGCTGATCATCTTCCGTTTCATATTCCGGGGAGTTCACCAGCACAATCGCCGGAAGTAATTCCGTTTGTTCCAGTTCCATTCTTTCAAGATCGGTTTTTAGCTTATGAGGAAGCACTGTTTCTTCAGTCTCTATGAAAACAATATCAGGAGCAAACTCTTTCTGAAGCATCAATAAATTGCTTCTGATATCGGTGTCAAGTGAACAGGGAATACAGACACTGTTTACTTCTTTTGTCGCTATACCAAGCTCTGAAAGTGTTTTTTCATCATAATCCACTTCCCCGGTTTCCTGGACTATTACACCTATTTTTTCACCCCCGGAATTAAGATACTTTGCCAGATCCAGGATTATTGTCGTCTTCCCACTGTCCGTTGCTCCGCCTATTATACTTACTTTCACGATGAACACTCCACTGTGATCTTTCACAATATTAAAACTTATATCAGGTTTTTAAATCGTATAGTCCTTAAATCTGTGGGTTCCTGACTTAAATGTTTACACAATTTGTTCCAGGGTCATTTCGTAAAGGACAAAAAGGGAAGAGATAATATTCCATGAAAATTTATTTTGCGATCTCATTTTCCAGTTCTTTCATTTCCCTTATCTCTCTTATCCTTCTCAGGATGACCTCTCCCAGGAAAATAATGAGGGCAGCCAGCAGGAAGTATATTTTCTGACTGACACTGTCGCGGACAAGTTTCTCGGAATTGCCCTGTGCCTCTTCGAAAAGATTATTTCTCGCTTCATTAACCGTGTAGGTGTTTCCACCATAAGCTTTGATAAGTGAAGGAAGGTTTTCGTTAAGTCCTACATCTCGGTATTCCAGTGCATAGTTTACTGCAACAGGATAACCTGAGAGATCATGTATGCCAATAGGACTCGGATTGATTACAGCTTCATAGACATTTGTTCCTGTAAGCGAAAGATCGACTTCCTCACCATCAAGCTTCAGAGTAGGAATACCTTCGTCATACATTGTCAGTTCGATGGTTACGGGTGTGCCATACCATGTATCCTCTGCTTCAACCACAGCACCGGTTTCTTCTCTTGGATTACCGATGACCCAGTTGACGGTGGATGAGATGAGCTTTGAATTGTTACCTGAGTATAATTGTGTAGCCCACATATTATCCCCACCCTGACCATTATCCGTGGTAAGGGCTGCAACTCTTCCGAGTCCGTATCTCCAGGTTGTCAGGACCGGTTTTCCGGTGCTGGTAATGATAAGTCTGTCAGCTCCGGCTTTTGGTGTGACATCATTGTATCCGGTAATACTGCCTTCGATCTCGATATTCTTTGTGATGAAATGTCTGGTATTGTATTCGATGAGTGGATAGGTTCCGAGTTCGGCTTCTTCTTCCTCATCTACAGGCTCAAGGTCTTCGAATTCGATATTAGCCCTTTCTTCCTGATCGATATGGAAGTAAACTCCTCCCACTTCATCCATCAGGGTCTCTGCATAGAAATCACCACGCTCATCAGTCTGTGATGGTGCACTTGACCTGATATGCACATAGTAAAGATTTACTCCCCTGTCAACAATATCCTGAGCTATCTCAAGGCTGTCATCGTATGACTGTTCTATACCGCCGTCTGAGATTATGATTATTTCCAGTTCTCCTGATTCATCTTCCAGCCATTCTTCAGCTATCACAAGACCCTGGTCAAGTGATGTTTCACTGGTAGCTCCCGGTGTCAGGGTCTGGATATCATCTTCAAGCATTTGAAGATTAGATGCAGTTCCTAGGAACTGAAGTCCGCCTGAAACATCCATGCCTTCACTTCCAAAAGCAATTACACCAAGATATGCATCTCTGAGATTCTCGTTGTTCAGAATGAAGAGGGCATTTCCAAGTATGTCATCCAGTGTCTGATGTGCGGAGGTACTCTGGGAAATATCCAGAACAAGTACAATATTCCTGCCTCCACTCCAGTCAGTTGGTTTTGAAACAACTGGAAGGATTTCCTCTATTGGTGAATCAAGGTACTCACCGAAATTGTATGAACTGTCTCCACCGACTACAACAATACCCCTTCCTTCATTGAGGTAACTTTTAAGTTCCTGTACTTCGGATTCGGTGAATGAATTGGCATGAGTATTGTCGATCACGATGGCCTTCTTATCATTGAGATTATTGAGTTCTCCTGATGTTGAAACATCATAGAGGTTCAAAAGTATATCACTTAGTGGAGAATCGGTTTCAAGACCTATTGTGCGTACATTTGATTTTGGAATGGTATATATGGACTTGTAGAAGACATTGTTAATATCATCAATATCCGAGCCTGATGGTGTTATCACTGCTTTCAGTGTGTGGGCACCCAGTTTGGAGAATGATACCTGTGGTACGGTAATTCTTCTCTCACGTTCTGTCTGCGTAACCCTTCCACTTCTTATAAGGGTGTCATCGCTATAAAGTTCATAACTGTATGAGACTTCCTCTTCCATTGCCTGGGATACCACGATATTGTACTGGTTCTCATTCTTATAGATCACAGTCTTATCGCCTTCTATACGCACACTAAGGTCATTTTCTTCCAGTGCGGGCTGTACCAGATAGACTGTAGTTCCTGTTTCCTGTGCGAATTGAAGAGCATCCTCAAGTTCTTCTCCGGTATTACTGTTACCATCTGTGACAAGCACTATCTGATTTTCACCTGTTGAATACTGGACGATGGCATCCCCAAGTGCTGTACTCTCGCCGGTGAGCTTAACAAGAGATGTCGGGGTCCTGGCGGTCAATGCTTCGTAAAGCTCTGTGGATGTCTGGTTCTCGAACAGCTCCATACTTTCGGTCTCATCCGAGATAATCACAAGATCAGGATTATCATCACTTGTGACCCTTGGTACAAGTGTGAAGGGTGACGCCAGGGCTGTTATAAGAAGTATGGCGACAAATATACGTGAAATGATCAGGCTTTTCCTTGCACCTTTTTTTATAAGGAAAAGACCCGCAATGAGCACTGGTATGATGAGTAAAAGTACCTCTATGTTCTCGAACTGTACCATCAGAGCTCACCTCTTTTCCTTATTATCAGAAGTTCAAGTATCACCAGTGCGAGAACAATTATTATCATGTAAGTATCAAGATATTGTTTTGCCGTATAGGAGCTTTCACGTACCAGGCCAGGTTCATCGTCTGCCTGTGCACGTTCTATGACATCATCTCCTTCAAGGCTCGTGTCCGATTCTTTGTCATTGTACAGGTTCACGGCAATTTCCTTTCCGGCCACCTGATAGACACCGGTCTGGTCATAGAGTACGCGGCTGACGGTCTCTGTCCCGGAAGGTGTTGTGATCTCCTGTTCCTTTGCAAGTGCTGAAATAGTTCCTGTTTTGAGGTTGTAGTCCTGTACGCTTCCTGTGCCTCCGAGCCATCCTGCAAGTTTGAACCAGAATACGGGATATTCAGGAAGATTATGGAAGTTGTTCCAGGCATCTTCTCCTGTAAGGTCATTTATGCCGAAGTATACCACCGTACCATCGCCCACAGTACCATATACAAGAATAGGAATTTCCTTTTCGGTAGCCACAAGAGTTGTGGCATCCATCCTTTTAGTTACGTTAAGATACTGGTACATAGCAACATCCTGGTACTCAATATCCTCATTGATCCTTGTTTCCTGAACAACTTCAAGGGTAACACCGTCTTCCGCTTCTTCGACTGCTCTGGGTCTGACAGGAAGCAATTCCTGGAATTCAGTCTGAGCATTTACGGATGCCATTGCCTCACTTGCAATGAAGACAGCTCTTCCACCGTTATTGAGGTAGTTGCTAAGAGTGTTTATTTCATTACTTGCAAGTGGTCTTTCCTTGTTGGCAATCACAACAATGCTATATTTTGAAAGATCCCCGGGTATTCCTTCAAGTTTATTGAGATCAATGGTCGGTATAAGTGAAAGAGCCACCTGTGATGGCAGATCCTCTGTATCTGTCACATAGAGCAGTTGCCTGTCGGATATTCTGGGTATTGAGATATATGCAACATCATCTGCCGGAAGACTGTCATCTTCCATTAACTTTACTTCGGTAATTCCTGTTCCAAGATTTGTGAGCTGGAGCTGTTTTGTGGATCTTGCCGGTATGTTCAATGAGACTGAATTTGTCCTTCCACTGTCAGTATTCTCTATCTCAATATCCACTATCTGCCTGCTGTTGTAGTAGTTCTTTACAACACCCGTGTATGTATAACTGCCATCTACAGCTTCAATATCTCCCTGTATGATGCCTACATTGTCAGCATCATTCCCTACAAGGACAAACTGAACCGTAAGGCCATATGATTCTGCAAGTTTCAGGGCATTTACAGGGTCATCACCATTCCAGCTGGTAAAATCTGATATTACTATCAGATTCCCGCCTTCCTGTGAGAGAAGCCTCATGCCTGCCGTGACAGCACTTGATATATCTGCTACCGTTGCCTTTGCTTGAAGTGTATCAAGGGTTTCATAGGTTGCCTCCGAGCCTTCTCCTTCAAGAACTGTTACCGGTGTACTCTCTGCTAGAATGATACTGTTCTTTTTGCTGACATAATCCTCTGCCTTTGATATTGCATCACTGAACCTGTTATCTGTCTGCATACTTGCTGATGCATCGATGATAAGTACTGTATGTTCACCGCTTAGTTCTTCCTGTGTTTCCAGATATGGTGAAGCCGCAGCCAGTGCAAGTAGTATCAGAACAAGCAGCTGGATGAGGAACAGTGGATCCTTGATGAGTTTTGTAATGGATGTGTAGAAGCGTTTCTTCTCTTCCTTTATGTCAAGAAGGAACATAAGTGAAGGGACCTGTACCTGAAGTGGTTTTGGTCTGAGCAGGTAAAGGATTATAAGTGGTATTACACTTGCAAGTGCACCCAGAGCAAGAGGATTATCAAAGGGCATTTACCATTTCCTCCTGCTGATGGTATGGAAGAATGCATCAAATACCGGTATATCGGTAGTGAAAGTGTAAAATTCGGCGCCTACTTTGTTGCAGGTATCTCTGATATGATTTATGTGCTCTTCGAGCTTTTGCTGGTACTGGCTTTTAAGATCGTTACTTATGTATGTATCCATTTTGGCGCCGGATTCAAGGTCAATAAGTCTGCTGTGGCCGTGGATGGCAAGTGAACTTTCTGTTCTGTCAAGCACCTGAACAAGTATCAGATCATGATCTGCGAAACGATAGATCGCAGACTCGATATCTTCCGGATCCTGAAGGAAATCAGATATGATTACGACCAGTGAACGTGAATGGATGGCTTTTCCATATTGCAGGGTAGATTCATTGATCGCTGTTTTTCCACCTACCTTTGCAGTTTCAAGTCTCTCGATCGTTTTGAGAAGATACTTTCTTCCTCTTCTTGGTTTTGAAATGTCTACATCCTCTGCAAAAGTGGATATTGCGAACTTATCATTGTCCTTGGTGACAAGATATGCAAAACCTGCTGCAAGCATTGTTGCATATTCGAATTTGCTCGTACCGCCGCCACCTGTGTAGTCCATACTTTTACTTGCATCAAGCAGTATGTGTGTTGTCAGGGACTTCTCTTCCTCGAACTGACGAACGTAAAGTTTTTCGGATCTGGCATAGACCTTCCAGTCAATTGCTTTAAGTTCATCTCCCTGATCATATTTCCTGTATCCGATGGTATCCAGACCCTTTCCGCTGTGGATAGAGCGCCTGCTACCGGCGTATGCAGTCGAAACTCTTTTCCTTACCATAAGGGTAAAGCGGTCAAGCTGCCTGAAGAATTCAACATCGATATTATGTCTCTTATCGCTCATGCAAGTATCCTGAATTGGAATTACCGGCAAAGCCGACCTACTTTATCTTTTCGAGTATGTTCTTAATGACATGATCAGTACTCATTTCTTTTCTTTCGGCTTCGAAGGTCAGGACGATCCTGTGTCTGAGTACCGGATATGCCATGGCGTCGATATCTTCTGCGCTGACATAATTGCGACCTCTTATCAGTGCTCTTGCCTTAGCTGCAAGAATTATTCCGATGGATGCCCTTGGTGAGGCACCGTATTCAATGTGTTCGCTCCTGACACGTGTAGACATTACTATCTTGATAGCCCTGTTACGGATATCATCCGCAACCGGTACGTCCCTGATAAGTCTCTGAAGGTCAAGAAGGGTATTCTTGTTAATAACTTTATTAACACTGGGCATTACGGATCTTGTATATCGGTCGACTATCTCTATCTCATCCTCATAGCTTGGATAGTCCACAAGAATCTTCAGAAGGAACCTGTCAAGCTGAGCTTCAGGAAGTGGGAAAGTACCTTCCATTTCTATGGGGTTCTGGGTTGCAAGAATAAAGAACGGTTGTTCGAGTATGTAAGTATCGTTACTGACGGTTATCTGCTTCTCCTGCATTGCTTCAAGCAGGGCGGACTGGGTCTTTGGTGAAGCACGGTTAATCTCATCCGCAAGTACGATATTGGCAAATATAGGTCCCGGTTCGAACTTGAACTCTTTATGACCGTTGCTTTCTTCGATAATATGTGTCCCTGTGATGTCCGAAGGCATCAGGTCCGGTGTACACTGGATTCTGCTGAAGTTCAGGTCCATTGATTTTGATATTGTTGAAATCGTGAGTGTCTTTCCAAGACCGGGATTACTTTCTACCAGTGCATGTCCGTTACATAGTATCGCAATGATTATCTGTTCCACCGATTCTTTCTGACCGACAACCACTTTTCCTATTTCATTAAAAAGTGATGCAAACATGTCACCAGCCATCCGGTAAGCCTGGGACAGATCTCTTGAATTCAGGTCGCTAGCCATCTGTTATCTCCTTTATCATTGTCCTGTGAATGTAATTGATGAATATGAAGTTATTTTGTCGTTAGTTCTGAGCCATTTCTTCGAAATATGACCTGATCACATTTTCATAACCTTCAGGTAGTTCTTCGTAATATGACTGTGAGGAAATTACGCTTATTTCATAAGCCGAGGATCTTTCGAAGTCTTCATCTGCTTCTTCGGAATCCTCCTGGTTACTGAACCCCACACCGCTTCCAGCCGGAAGTGTCAGGTCCACCTCGGTCCCTTCAACTACGACTACCTGTGTCTCTCCTGTCAGGTTCTCTGAGCCTGCATTTCCACCTTCATCACTGCTATCATCATCCAGTACAACAAAGTCTTCCGGGTTTTCTTCATCATTGTCAGTGATATCATTGATGATGTTTCCAAGATCTTCCGGGTTGAATTCTGTAGTACGTACATTGTTATCGACAACATAGGTCAGCGTTGCGCTGGAAATGAGTATTATAATAAGTCCGAATAAGACTCTTCTCTTAGCAAGAAGTGTTGATGAAGTGATCTTCTTTATTTTCATTGAGACCGAGTTCAACAGGTCAGAGACTATCAGATTCTCATTATTTGCATTGTCGTAAGCTGTCCTGAGTCTTTCGCGCAGCTCAGGATACTTCTGCTCTATAAGGTACAATGCCTTTGTCCTGTCATCACGTAAATGTCTCAGAAAAGTTATGATAATGGATATAAAAGCTGCAATCAGTGTCAAAGCAAGGGTTTCGAATGCCACGTTCATTCCCAGTATATCATATGAAGTACCAGCTTTGACCTCAAAACTGCTCAGGTAAGGGAAAACTTCGTCAATACCCAGATAGAACAACAGCACATAGAGAATTATTGTTGTTCCCGTAAAGTCCAGGAGTTTGTATATCCTGCGGTAGCGTTTGAGTGCTGATTCCTGTTTCTTAACGAAATCCCTTACATCCATGATGGCACCGCTTGTATTGTTATGTGCAAAAATATTTTAGTGATCTATATCCGATTCAAAACTGGAATCTGGGATATGAACCAAGCATTTTTAACATCCCTACATCAGACTCTATATTATATATAGCATCTTTTATAATTGCATCGCTTATATTCCCTTCGAAGTCTATGTAAAAAACATAATCTCCAAGCACTTTCTTCGAAGGTCTGGATTCTATCCTTGTAAGATTAATATTGTTCCTGGCAAATTCTCCGAGGATCGTATAGAGTGCGCCCGGACGATCCCTGTCAAGATAAACTATTATAGATGTTTTACAGGATACATCCTGGTCTTTAATGCATGTTTTCACATTTTCCGGGATAACACTTCTTGTTATTATGGCAAAGCGTGTATGATTATGTGTTCTGTCCTGAATACTTTGCAGAACAATATCAAGTCCGTAGACGCTGGCTGTCTCGGGTGAAGCAATGGCAGCCATCTCCTCGAACTCTGTGGCAAGTTTTGCGGCATGGGACGTGCTTCCTGTGGTTCTCAGTTCTGCTTCAGGGAAGTGCTCTTTAAGGAATTGTCTGCATTGTCCGAGACCCTGTGGATGTGACAGTATCACTCTTATATCTTCTTTTTTACCTCTGGAAAGGAGACAGTGCTCAATAGTGACGATTGTCTCTCCTATAATATGTATGTCATGCTCCAGAAACATGTCCAGTGTTATTCCAACTGAACCTTCGATTGAATTTTCAAGAGGAACAACCCCTATATCGCAAGAGCTGCTTTCCAGAAGAGAGAACACGTCCTGTACATCAGCACAATATTCAAGGATAGTTTTCTCAGGACACTCACTTTTTTTTATCCATTGCTTAGCAGCTTTTTCAGAATAAGAACCTTTAAGGCCAAGTACACCGATTATCATTTTGTTCTCCAAAGGCACTAAATTAAAAAAATCTTTTCATCAATTGTTTGATGTCCCGTTCTCAAGAATTTTCTCAATTTTCTTTTCCATGGCAATATGTCTGTTATCCAGCATTGTCACCACTTTCTCAGCATCCACCAGCACCTTTACGTATTCATCGTCTTTTTCTTCAGGAAGTGCGGTGATGTCAGGAAGTTCCTTGAGTTCCTGTATTGTAGGTTTTAATTCATCTTCTCTCCGTGCAAGCATATCAAGCTGCTTTTTCATTTCATCACGTTTTTCATCGTCCTCGATATCCTTCATTTTGTCTTTCATTTCTTCCCTGCGCACCTGGAAACTCTTTGATGTTGTAAAGATCCTGTCAAGCATCTGGGCCATAATAGCTTTATCAAATATTATATCTTCAGTTTTAACCTCAGGTTCTTTTTCCGTTTCCTTTTCTTTAGTTCTTTCAGCAGGAGTTTCCTTGGGAGGCAAACATGTATAATCTTCCTTGAATACCCGCTGATTCATGAATGTAGGGGAAACGATCTCGATATCAGATCCATGCAGTGCATCAATTACATTTTTCTTAAAATCAGATCTTGCCGTTATGATCCCTTCTATGTCCTTGAGAAGGCCACCTACTTTGTAAGTTATAGAAAAATCTCCCAGTTTTTCAACATGTACAAATGGGTTTTCCAGACCCGTGACCTCTGCGGCTTTGAACATACAATTCTCAATATCATTGCGGGGTATGTCGTAGCCAAGTGATACTTTAACTTCAATAAAAGTCCCGGATGATCTTATGGTTTTGAGAGGTTTTGATACCAGAGCAAGATTGGGGATTGTTATAAGGTCACGTTCGATGGACTGTATCTGGGTGTGAAGAAAATATATTTCCGTAACTCTTCCATAAGTGTTGTCTGTCTTGATGAAATCTCCTACTTTGAAAGGATGCATCAATCGAAGCATTATGCCGGCCATAGCATTTGATACAAAAGTAGTTGATGAGAAAGCGATTATAGCACCGATTATTATACTTACGAAGGTAAGTATCAGATTCTTATCTTCAACGTTTATCGGGAGCATGAATATTGAAAAAAAGATTCCTATAATAAAGATAGCTACGAATATCAGCTGCTGGATTATCCGATCCCGTGAAAAAAGGTTTCTTTTCCTGAACAGAAAATCAAAAAGAAGTATAAGTGAAATAGTAGCAACCAGTGATATTATGCTTGGTATGAATTGTGATATATCCACGTTCTAGCTCCCTTGTAATGCTTTACTTCTAATAGATAAATTATGCTTTCTATTTTAATATACTGTGGATGTATTGTGGGTGATATTTGTGTCGGATATGCAAATAGGATATGCTTGTCTATTGTATTGTCTATAATATTTTCAGTATATTTGTTTATCTTTTTTCCCGGACCATTCGCTGAGTAATTTAAGACATTCCTCCCGATCAGTATTGATCATTTCTATTTCGTCATTATCAGCTTCTCCTCTTATGTATCTGTAAAACAGGCTGTCATCAAAACCTATCTTTGCGACATCGTCTTTATCAGAACCATAATAAACTGTCTTGATACGTGCCCAGTAAATAGCAGCCAGACACATGGGACAGGGCTGGGAACTGGTATATATCTCACAACCTGAAAGATCGAATCTTTCAAGAACATCAGATGCTTCCCGGATGGCTAGTATTTCCGCATGGGCAGTAGGGTCATTGGTTCGCAATACCTCATTATGGGTTCGGGATAATATTTCACCGTCTTTTACAATGATCGCCCCGAACGGTCCTCCGTGATCATGTTCCATTCCCTGCCTTGCTTCATCTATGGCGATTTGCATAAAGCTGTTCATGAGACAGTATCATTATTTATTGGTTTTAAGTGCAGTGGTTTGGAGTCTGCTACTTCAGGTATTGTGAGTCCGCTGAAATTTTAAACGATATGGACTTACTTTTCAGGTCATTTTTATCTGGATTGCAGAGCTTACCATAAATCTATTTATCCCTTGGTGCATTTTGTGTATAAACAAGGTGGAACAATGCAACTGAAAGTACAACCTATTGATATCAAAGTCGGTAAATATAAAGTAGTTCTGAATACCATCGATGCCAGAGAAATGGGTGTCAATGAAGGAGACAGGGTAAGGATTAAAGATCATACCATCCTGACCGCGATTGTTGATTTTACCGAAGATATGATAGCACCTGGAATGGTGGGGTTGTATCATGAAGTCCAGGAACAGTTAAAAAGAGAATGGACCGAAACCGTAGAGGTTGAACCGGCTGACAAGCCCAAATCAACCCGCATTATCCGAAAGGTTATGGATGGCTTCAAGCTCGAGCGGGATGAGATAAATGAGCTTGTGAAGGATATTGTAGAAGAGAATCTCAACGACATTGAGCTCGCAGCTTTCCTTACTGCCACTTACATAAAGGATCTCAGTGAAGATGAAACAGAATGGCTTACACGGGCCATGATAGACACTGGTGAACGTATTGAATTTTCCAGTTCTCCCATAATGGACAAGCATTCAATCGGTGGTGTTCCGGGCAATAAGATCTCCCTGTTAATTGTGCCTATTGTTGCGGCTAACGGACTACTAATACCAAAGACAAGTTCACGTGCTATTACTGGTGCCGGAGGAACCGCAGATCTGATGGAAATATTGGCGCCGGTGGAGTTTACAGCCCAGCAGATAAAAGAGATGACCGAAAAGGTAGGTGGTGTTATTGTATGGGGTGGTGCTACAAACATAGCACCTGCGGATGATAAGCTCATAAAAATAGAATATCCGCTCTCCATTGATCCTCATTGCCAGCTGTTAGCTTCCATCTTGGCGAAAAAGGGTGCAGTCGGTGCCCAGAAAGTCGTTATGGATATTCCTACCGGTGCAGGCACAAAAATACTGGATGTCAAAGCCGGCAGAAAGCTTGCAAGAGATCTTATAGATCTCGGTGAACGTCTGGGAATGGATGTGGATTGTGCACTTACTTACGGTGCGTCACCAGTGGGAAGAACGGTAGGTCCTGCACTTGAGGTCATTGAGGCTCTCAAGGTTCTTGAAACAATGGAAGGCCCCAACAGTCTTATTGAAAAAAGTGCGATTCTGGCTGGTATGCTCCTTGAGATGGGCGGCGTAGCTGCCAGAGGACAGGGACGCGAACTTGCCATCGAGACCCTTAAGAATGGTAAGGCTCTGGCCAAAATGAAAGAGATCATTGAAATACAGGGCGGCGATCCTAACGTAACTCATGAAGATATCAAGGTAGGTGAGTTCACAGCAGAACTGACAGCTCCCACCAATGGTTATATTCTTGAATTCCACAACAAACGTATCGTACAGATCGCAAGACTTGCAGGTGCTCCAAATGATAAAGGTGCAGGTGTAAGAATACACAAGAAGCGTGGACAAGCAGTTGAGAAAGGACAACCTGTTCTTACAATCTATGCCGAGAAAAAAGATAAGCTTGAAGATGCTATCAAAAGCGCCAGAGAAGACCTGCCGATAGTTGTCGAGGGTATGCTACTTGAAAAAGTAGCCGACATAACAGAACTCTGATCAATGCTGATATATTTCTGATGGATATGCCGGATAAAATAGTTATATTAAGACTCGGCCACCGTCCCCAGAGGGACAAAAGGATCACCACTCATGTGGGCCTTACGGCAAGGGCTTTCGGTGCGGAAGGTATGCTCCTGGCATCCGAGGATAAAAAGCTGGCAGATAACATAGTTGATGTTTCAACAAGGTGGGGTGGTGATTTCTATGTTAAGAATAACGTTAGATGGAAGTCAGAGATCAGAAAATGGAAGGATGAAGGTGGAAAGGTCTGTCATCTTTCAATGTACGGAATAAATCTTCCTGATGCTGTTCCAGAGATAATACAATGTGATAAGCTAATGGTTGTGGTCGGTGCGGAAAAAGTCCCCTTCGAAATATACGAAATGTCCGACTGGAATGTAGCAGTAGGTAACCAGCCACATTCTGAGGTTGCTGCTGTGGCAGTAACACTTGATCGTATAGCTGAAAAAGATCCTCTTAAAAATGAATTTCAGGGTGGGGAATTAACCATTGTTCCTGAAAAATGTGGGAAAAAAGTGGTAGACAACAGGGGATAAGGACCTTTTTAATAAAAAACCCTTATAAATCATTCTTTTTCACAGAAGGTCCCCTGTATATCTTTCTTTTTTCATACTCTCCATATCCCCGATGTTTTGGATCTCTCTTTTTCTTAATTTCTTTTTCAAATAACTCTTCAAGTTCGTCCTCATCGATATCTTCTACGTTTTTATTTTCTTTTGTCATGTTATCACAGAATAGCAGATTCAAATACATTTTATAAGAGGATCATGATCGATAAACTCCACATCCAGTTTCAACTTCTCTGCCAGTACCGGACAGAGATCCTCCATCCCGGGATTTTCGGTTGCGTAATGTGTTGCATCCACAAGCAGCATATCACTGTAAGAGCGTATTATATCATGTTTCATCTCCGATGATACATACGCATCTACTCCTTGTTCTTTTGCGATGTCAAGAAACTCTGATCTGAAGCCACTTCCACCGAACACCATGACCTTTTTTATCTCTTCCTTCTCTCCTGTGAACTGTACAGGTGTGTTCAGACTCTTTGATACATGGTTAACGAATGTCTCTGTGGAACAGGGAGAGATATTTCCTATTCTACCAATGGGGATCCCCAGGATATCTGACAATCCCAGTCTGTCTGCCAGGGCATCATTTATGCCACCTTTTGCTTTGTCGAAATTAGTGTGCATGGAGTACAGTGATATTTCGTTGTCAAGCGCGATTTTAAGACAATTGGCCAGTTGCTTATCGATACAATTTATTGCATGGAAGAGAAGTGTATGATGTGTTATCAGAAGATCTGCATCTATCATTGCTGCTCTGTTAAGCACATATTCAGTAGGGTCCAGGGCAACAGCGATCTTATGAACATCATTTTCAAGGTCCAGTGTGAGACCAATTCTTCCAGCATCGAAGTCTTCTGCCAGTTCAGGGGGAGCTATTTCTTCAAGAACAGGAATAATATTACTTAATTGCATAAAAAAAGAATAAATTTGAACTGATTTTAATCTATCGGGAAATAATTGTCTGTATTCTCCGAAAAGCTGAAAAATTAAATATGGGAGCAGGAGCAGAACACATAGATTATCAGGTGATCAACATCTACTCCTTCAATGGTCAATGTGATTAATTACTGGAATTCCTACTTAATTTACACTATTATTTGCCGCTTCTTGTCCTTCTTCAATTGATAGTACTGTAATTTCAACTATTATAGTTTCACCGGCAAGAGGAGAATTTGCATCCAGTGTAATATGTGTTTCATTGACATCTTTAACGGTTATAACTCCCATCTGGCTCATCAATTGTTCTCCAGGTTGGGGAATCTCTGTAGAATTAGTAGCATTACGATAATCCTGAATACTTATGGATTGTACCAGTTCTTCATTATAAGCACCAAAAGCCTTTTCTGGTGGTAATGTGAATCTTTTAGTTTCACCTTCGTTCATACCAATTACACCTTCCCTGATACCTGGAAGAATGTTACTTGCCCCGACTTCGAATGTAAGCAGGTCTACAGTTTGAGGGATATTGTTCTCTACGGCAATTGATTCATTAGATGTTTCTATAACTGTACCATTTTCGTCCATCAGAGTGTAATCCAGCGTGACAACGTTTCCTTGTTCTACGGATGCTTTTGGTGCAGTATTATCATTCATACCTGCACATCCACTAAGGATCAAAGCAGTTCCCACTATCAGCATCACAAATAATTTTTTAGTTCTCATCACCCACAACCATGAATCGGGCTTATTTAGTTATTTTGGACTCCTTTATGACAATTTTATGTCAGATTATCCGGAATCTAGTGTCAGGCAAATTTTATTCAGTAACTATTATTTAATAAATGTGAATACAAACGAAGCATTAAAATACATGCAATTATAATTATAATTTAATAATATATTATATTGTTCCATTATATTAAATAATTGAGGACGGTTCATGAGAATTAAGACTGGTGTAGAAGGTTTTGACGACCTGGTTCAGGGAGGATTGCTTTCAGAACGTGTGTATCTGGTAAGTGGTCCACCAGGAAGTGGAAAAACAACATTTTGTGTACAATACCTGGCACAGGGTGCAGCCCTGGGTGAAACAGGACTTTATGTTACTCTGCTTGAAAGTCCGCAGAATATCATTGACGATATGTCCAACTATTCCATGAATGTGGTAACACTCATAAAAATGAAGAAACTGCTCTTTGCAGACCTCGGGCCACGGATGGAATATGGATTCATGGATGAAATGAGTGAATATATAACACCTGACTATGAAGTCTCAACAGCCTCAGCAGAGCATGAAGCTCCCTCTCCGGCTGTGGTTTTCAAGGAAATAGCAGCATATGTTTCCGAATATGATGTAAAAAGGCTTGTTATAGATTCTGTCTCTGCCATCAGATTTACAACCCGGGATATGTCCCTTCAGGAAAAAGAAATGAGTCGCTTCATAAGAAATCTCAAGAAACTCGGATGCACTACTATGCTCATATCCGAGATGACAGATCCAAGTGCATATTCTACTGAACAATTTGCAGCTCATGGTGTTATTTTCATGCATAACTTCCTCTATGATAAAACAATGACACGTGCATTGCAGGTTATAAAAATGAGAGGTACAAAGCATGATTGTAATATGCGTGAAGTGAATTTCAGTGATCGTGGACTTGTTGTAAGCGGTTTTCTTGAATGATGGTGTTTCTGGATGGTAAGATTCTTCACAAAAAAGGAAGAGAAGACCCAGTTAACTGATGCTGAGGTTGATGAACTGGCACAGAAATCGTATGATCTTGGATTCGAAGTAGGATATCACAGACATTCTGAACTGGGCTGGGTCAGTGAACAATATTCCATGCTTGATGGTCTTGCCAAAGAAGCGGGATTTAACACATTGGTCAAAGAGAAATATACCAAAGGTAAAGAAGACGGTCTGAAGGCCAAAGAACGGGATATGAGTGCGGGTCTCTCCAAAAAAGAAGCTGAAAAACAACGTAAAGATGCAAAATCCTCTTATGATGCATCATTGATGACCGGTATCAACAATAGCATTGAATCCGGATATGGAAGTTCTCTTGTAAGCGATGATTCCATGGCCGGTATGATTCTGAAACCTTCACTTATGAACCTTCCTGAGTCTACTTCCAGGACAAAAGCTATAGATAAACCTTCTCAATTACGGGGCTTTAAACCTCTATTTCCGAAAATCTAGATTATATAATTAAAAAAACAGTTGGGATTGTTATGATGCGCAAAATTCTTTTTTGTTTGATTATTACCGTTCTGTTGATTTCTGCTGTTTCAGCATACACTCTTGATGATATTGAATGGAGTGATGATGCCGTTAAAAGTGGAACCCTTAAGTGGGGAGAGACATTTAAAACTGGTGATTATACTATAAAAGCCGAAGACTTCAATGAAGAGGGATTTGTGAGTATCGGTATTTATCGGAACGGTCAGCTTCAAAAGAAATCTCCTGCCCGTGCAGGTGAAGGATTTGAATTCCGTGATACTGAAAAAGGTGACGACCTGCGTATCTATGTGAAAAAAGTGACACTCAATATTGATGAATGGACCGGTAACATGGATGATCCCAGTGCTGAAATTGAAGTCTATGAACGTGGCATTCCTGAAATGAAAATTGATATTGAGACAGAGGATGACACTTATGATCCGAGGACAGTCAAATACCAGTCCATAATAACTACCATAGATATCGAAAATGAAGGTGATGCTGAAGCTGAGGTTCTGGATGTGGAAATTGATGCTAATGGAATGGAACTTCTTGACGGAGATCTGAGCCACCATTTCACATCTGTAGAAGAGGATGAGGTGCTGAGCACTCTGGATCTCAAATTTGAGATACCTCATTACTGGGAAGAGACAGATGTTGACATAAAGGTCACTACAAGATCGGAAGATATAAACGGTGAAATACATGAAGATACAAAAACCGAAACCATAACCATAGAACCGGTGGCTGAACTTGTGGTTTCCAAGACTGTCACAGAGGAAATATACATTGATGAAACAGCACATGTTTCGGTTAGTATATGGAACAATGGTATCTACAATCTGGGTTCGGTATCTGTCAGTAACCCCACCACCGATGACTTAGAGGTGCAGGACAACGTAGACAATGAAATAACCCTTTCCTTTGGTCCTAAAGAAACAAAGGCAAAAATTTACGAGTATACTTTGAAACCCACAAAGACGGGGACTTATAAAATTCCGGTAGCAACTGCTATTTTTACAGATCCTGATGGTAAGAAGCACACTTTTAGATCTGAATCAAAAAGCATTGAGATCGATGGTCCAGATATCGTCCTTTCAAAGCAGGTAAGTCCTGAGCAGATCAATCCGGGCGGTAAGGCTACAGTTAAAGTAACAGTTAAGAACAGGGGAACAAAAGACGCCAGTGTAACTACAAGTGAAACAATACCTGATTATGCAACGTACATAAACGGGGATCTTAGTTTCCACGATGTTGCAACCCATGGTAAAAGTTATTCCTATTCTTATGTAATTCAGATCGATGAGATCGGCGAGTTCAAACTACCTGAAACCACATCTACATTCATAGATTTTGAAGATTATAAGGGTGAAAGGATATCCAATACTCCACTGATTACAGTTGTAGATCCTTCTGCAGAAACTGAGAGTTCGTCCTCGTCTTCAGACAGTTCTGCTGAATCCGGTAGTTCCGGAAATAATGGTCAACAAAGCAGTTCCGTTAATGAAGAATACTATGAAAGCAACGTTGACGACGGAAAAGTACAACCAGGATTTGAAGCCAGCTTAATGATACTGGTAATGTTTGCAGTTTATTTCGTATCAAAACGCAGAGATAGGTCATGACTTCATGAGAAATAGATTGTTCCTGTTCATAGGACTGACCCTGTTGTTCCTCAGTTTCTGTGTTGTTGCAGGCGCACAGTCAGATGAGGTTGAATGGCTTGAACCTCAGGAGTATACCTTGTACTGGGGAGATGAGATCAATCACAGCGGATACTTTATAAAGGCAGTTGATTTCTCACCTGCGGCTCCTTCAGATGTTGATACTGATTATGTTCTCCTGTCAGTATCAAGTGTTCACCACGACTCCTGGGGAGCCATACTTGCCCTGAACAATTCTGATATATCAAATAATACTGTTTTTGATGACAGGCTTAACATAACGGCTCTTGAAGTTGTGACAGGTAATGATATACCTTCCCCGTATACAACGCTCAATGTTGCAATTTCTAATTCCACCGGCACATTACCTGTAACCATAGAATGGATGGATGCGACACTTGAGATTGAAGAACAAAGTAGTGATGAGATATATATCGATGAAAGAGCTTACTTTACGCTGGAATTGAAAAATCTTAAGGATATTCATCTTGAATCCGTAAATATCAAAGATTCCATCCCTCCTGAGTTTGTCTTCGATCCGGACTCAAGGATTAAATGGAATATGTCCCTTGAGCCTTACGAGAAAAAGATCCTGGAGTATTCTTTAAAAGCACTAAAGCCCGGAACCTATGAATTCAACGGAACCATGATCACAGTCGAGAATGAAGGCAGGACTTATTCCAGACAACTCAATGCTTCAAGTATTGTTGTCCATGGTCCGTTCATTAATGTGAGTAAGAAGGTGTCCGGAGAAAGTGTCAGTCTGAATGACGAGATAAATATAACAGTAAATGTTCTGAACGAAGGCGACCGGGCTGCCTATGTGAAAGTCAATGATCATTTGCCTGTAGGTGCTGTTCTCATTGCTGGAGACACCGGGAAAAGTCGTGTTGTCCATGCAAAGGATAATTTTTCTTTTAGCTATTCGGTACGTATGAATAAGGCAGGAGATATTATCATACCTGTAGCTATGGCAGAATTTGTTGATTCCAAAGAGTATGAAGGGACAGTCTATTCAAATAAGGAACTTATCAGGGTTCAGAATACTAATGAAGCAACAACTTCGGTAGCTGTAGATGAATCTGTGACTTCTGATAATACATACAGTGCAAATGATCCGGAAATTTCTGACCCTGCCAAAACAGATGAAACCTCTCAGGATCAACAGGAAGAAATAGAGGATCATGGCAAGTTACAGTTCCTTTATGATGTACTGGGTTCCATTACGAATATACTTAAAAATACCAAAGACAAAATACTATGAGTGTCAACTCTTCCTGAAAGATACGGAAGGTAGATTGATTTTGTCTTATCTGTGTAATTATAGGATGTTGCTATGACCGGATCCAACAATAATGAGAATAAAAATTCATCTTTGATCCTTACTCACGGGGATTCGGATGGTGTCTGCTCAGGCGCTATTGCAAAAAGCGCTTATCCTGCTTCTGATGTTTATTTTACATCGCCTGTAGGTATACTTGATGATCTGAATCTTGCAGAAAATTATAAGACTGTAATTGTATGTGACATAGCCATTGATGAAAGTCGTTGTACCGAACTGTTCGTTCGCCTTAATGAAATTGCTGACAGATCTGATCTGATCTATATAGATCATCATCCATTGCCTGAAAAATGCGTCAGTGCAGATTGGTTATATCATGATCAGGCAGGATGCGCCTCGGAACTTACATACATGGTCCTTGAGAATAAGCTAAACCGGGATATGCGTCGGGTGGCCATATATGGTGCCATAGGTGATTATTCCGACAGTCCGTCTGTCAGAGAATGGTTACGTGACTGGGACAGGAGAAGTCTGTTCTTCCAGGCCGGAACACTTATTCAGGCACTGATCTATGCAGGCAGGAATTATGATTTTAAAAGAAAACTTATAAATCCTCTATCCCACGATAAGATCCCTACCCAGATACCAGATGTACTCAGGTATGCAAAGGAAGGTGCTGATCTTGAAGAAGAGCTACGCGTGCATGTTAAACATGAGGTGCGTTCTCTCAAAAACCTGGCCTATGTGGTTGACCCTCATGGTTATATGTCTAAATCTGCAATATATGCTGCTTCCTACGGGGGAAAAGACGTTGGTCTTTCAGCTGAATTCAGGCACAGAAGGAATGCATATGATATGAGTCTTCGTTCCCGGGACACTGTTGATCTGAACAAGCTTCTGCGCCGCATAGCACCAGCATTCGGAGGAACAGGTGGCGGTCATGCAGTAGCTGCAGGTGCAAGGATACCAAAGGAATCATTTGAAGACTTCCTCCGTGCCTTCGATAAGGCTATCGGAAAAGAAAAAAGCAAGACTGAAGTTGATCGAAATGGCTAAAAAAGTCAATGAGCATGAAGGTGTCAATTTTGAGATACTTTTTTCGGGAAGGTCAAATGTAGGCAAGTCATCCATCATACGTGTGCTCACAGGTAAGAACTTAAAGGTCGGAAAACGCCCTGGTGTGACATTGAAACCAAATCATATACGGTATTCCGATCTGCTTATCACCGATCTTCCGGGTTTCGGTTTCATGAGTGGTGTCAAGGACCGCAAACAGGATATCGTTAAGGATCAGATTGTACGGTATATAGAGAGCAATGCCGAGAGAATAAACATTGCAGTACTGGTGATAGATGGTGCTGCCTTCCTTGATATTGTGCAACGCTGGGAGGACAGGAACGAGATTCCTATAGATGTGGAAATATTCGAACTTTTCAGAGAATTTGATCTTGATATTGTTCTGGCTGTAAATAAAGTGGATAAGATAAAAGATTCAAGTCTGGACAAAAATCTGGATATGATCTGTGATAAACTGGGCATGCTTCCTCCATGGAAACAGTGGCTGGATACCGTTGCTCCTGTAAGTGCAAAGAAGAAGGATATCAATTCCCTTAAAAAACTGATAAGACAGCGTTTGCATGAGCAAAAGAGGGATGATCTGTTCAAGTATTTCTGATAAGACCTTTAATTAGAAACTATATGCCTGTTAAGATGTTCGAATTACCGAAATCACCTTACTCTGAAAGAAGCTCCGAGGTTTGTTGCGATTTCTCTACATTTTTCAATATCTATATCAGGATTGCTTACAACTGTCATCCTTGTTTCAATTCCAAGCTCAATAGCTTTTTTTGTAAAATCGAGAAGAGCCTGATATGATCCTTCAAATGCGGGTTTGCACAGTTCGTTGTATTTTTCTTCGGATTCCGCATTGAGACTCACTGATACGGCATCAAGACCTGCTGCCTTTAATTCTTTTACAACATCCCTGTCAGGATACATCAGAGATGCATGGCCATTTGTGTCTATTCTGACACGTATTCCTTTTTTGTGCAGCCATTCTGTTATATGAAGAACAGTATCAAGCCTGCATGTAGGTTCTCCGAAACCTGTGAATACCACTTCTTTATATCTACTTAGATCATGTGATTCAAGATCACTTTTTACCTCTTCCTCTTCTGGTTCTTTTGAGAGGCGAAGGTTGTAACCGTAAACTCCGTCGCAGATTTCACGGATGCAGAATACACAGTTAGCACTACATTGATTTGTTATATTGAGATACAGATTTCCATATGCTTCATAGCTGATAGTGTCCCTGTGCAGAGAGATATCGTTATCTTTTTCCTGCATTCGTATCCTCGAGTCCTTTTAACTTTACTTATCTTTTAATTGTGTTATTTTCCAGCCCAGTTTCCTTCGGGAATCAATGTATAATTGACCGGTGGTATCTTTTCGAGGAAGTACATTTGTGCTTTAATACCTCCTTCAAATTCCACTTCTTCCCTGAAATACCATTCTCCTTCTAAAATATCAATACCTTCTAGAGTTTGATGAGTGATATCGTATATTTCCCCTTTTATTCTGGATAAAGGCAGTTTTAGTTTCCCGTTGTATTTCAGGACACCGGGAAAGGGTCCAAAATCAAGCATTGTGTATTTTTCCACGGTTTTTGTTTTGCAGATGAACTCAGAACCATTTAGAAGTCGGTTATTGATCTCTCTTTTTTTGAGAGTACCATAGACGAAAATGTACATTTAACTAAGTCCCACGTTAAGTTTCATCAGTGTTCTTTTGACAGGATCCGGGAGCTGTCCACATTGTATTGCTTTCATCTGTTCAGGAGTTATCATTTTGATAGCTGCGGTCATAAGCCTGTCGGAAAGCATGAGCCTGTCCATTAGCTTGCGTACATAAACGGCAGTCTTGATCTCGAGTCCCATCTGCTGACGCCATCTTTTTTCGTAATCCTGAAGTCTGCATTTGCCTTTGAGGAACTCAGCTGCAGTTTCACCTGCAATTTTTCCTCCGACCATTGCCGTGGATATTCCTCCACCATTTGTTGCGATTATATGTCCTGCCGCATCCCCGGCTATCAGTGTATTATGGGATGCGGTCACCTTCGGAGCGCCTCCCACAGGTACAAGTCCTGCAACCACAGAGGTGATACTAGCTCCTTTTAATTTTTCACTTGCTATGGGATGTTCGTACATAAAGCGCTCAAGATAATCCCTGGCACACAGGTGTTTTTCAAAAAGTGCTTCTCTGATACCAACTCCTATATTCGCTGTGTCTCCTCCCTGTGATATAATCCATGCATATCCTCCGGGAACATAATCCTTTCCGAAGTACATTTCCACCGCTTCTTTGTCAATATCCACGCCACTTAGCTCATATTCAAAAGCTGTTCCTGTGCCCATGGGATCAGGATCACGGATCATATTACTGGTTTTGGCAACAATGGAGTTGGGGCCGTCTGCTCCTATGATCACCTTTCCTTCAACTTCGAATTCACCGAATGCTCCGTCCATGAAGAGTTTTGTATCGTTGACCTCTGT
>JAASSR010000149.1 GCA_021767785.1 Methanolobus sp. | reverse complement strand
CTGAGCATGTCTTTGGCGGGAACTCGCATACCAACCAAAACTTACTGAGGGGTGCACGTGCCTTTTTGCTGCTTTTTTTAAATGGTAGTCTCATATTGATTAGCTTCCCTGATAAAGCAGTATATTAAGCTAATCAGAAACTAATTTTATAAGAAATATTATATAACTTACTTTCTATACTATGTTATATTGGAGAATTTGTTGAACAAATAAGGAATAACAGTCTTTATAGCCTGTATTCCAATGATTCCCTGAACATAACGGTTTCCAATCAGTCACTGATAAATGAGACTTTTAAGTTATCCTTCATTATCAATGAATCTGAAACAAGTTTGAATGGGAATAAAACCGATCCGACTTCCTTTACCGGAAAGATAAATGAGTTTGGTTATATGTCTTTTAGTTCATTGAAGAACATAAACATGACTTTCTATTACAATGATTCAGGCCTTGAAAATAATGAAGAATCCACACTTGACCTCTACAGGCTGAATGGTGGTAAGTGGAAAGAAATAAATGGTACCTCACTTAATACAAGCACAAATATTATAGTTGCGAACCTTTCAGAATTTGGCAGATTCGGTTTTTTCAGGGATCAGATAATATCCGAATCAATAGATATGTCAGATGCTACTTCCGGATCAATTGACGATGATTCACTTCCTGTACGAGTTAAATCTCAATCCCGGGGTATAACTTATCTTCCACTTGGAAGTGATGGTAAAGTGGCTAAAGATACTGTAGCAAAATCTGCAGATTCCTCAACCACTGTCACTATGTTCCGGGGAACGGTTGCAGTTGACCCTACAGGTAATGCAGTAGGTAAAATCACTGTCAACAAACTATCTTCTCCACCGACATCTGCTCCTTCTGAAACACATGATTCAGGTATATATGTTGATTTCGGACCTTCAGGTACGTCATTCAGTAAAGAGGTTATGATTACACTTGACTTCGATCCAAAAGAATTTTCTAATGAGCAGGATCCTGTAATCTATACATATTCTGGGGAGGGAGAATGGCTGGCTCTCGAGACTACTGTTAATTGGGAAAAAGGAAGAGCTACTGCTTATACCACACACTTCTCTGTGTATGCACTTTTTGGTGTCTACAAAGAAGAAGAAATTGTTGAAGAGATACCGGAAGCTGAAGGCTATTCGTCCGTTACAGTTGAAGAACCTGTTGATGAAGATAGTCCAGGTTATCTGTATTGGACAATAGGAATGGCATTTGCTATTATTATTATGGCAGTGGTTGTAATGAAGGGACAGAAAGGTCGAGAAAGACTCTGATCTTTCCCTTTATTATATCACAAACATTTAATTATTCAGAAATCTATAAAATATATTCTCTATGTTCATATTATTCTCATTTTTTCATGATCATGGACATGCTTCTTTTATATATCGACATTATTAACCAATATAAGTACAACAGTTTCTATATTGATCAGCACTATAAAGGAGGTGCAGAACATGACCGAAGAAATATTCTACCAGAATCAACTCCAGAATCTTGAGGAAATCAAGGCTGCCTACTTCAGTCAGCTTGATGAGATCGAGAAAAAACGTGCTGAAATTGCTCTTAAGAAGGAACAGATAAAAGCTGATCAGTCTCATGTTATTGAAGAATATCATAAGATCCGTGAAGCAAAGAAACTTATCGCTGTTGAATATGAAAAGCTTGTTGCCAAAAATGATGAGCTTAAAAAGGCAAAGAATGAATATGAGAAAAAGCGTGTTGACTTTTTAAAACTTGAAGCAGAACTTGCAAGCCGGATGGACAGATATGATATCGATAAAGAGTTCCTTCAAAAAAGGAATTGTGAACAATATCGTGTACTGCGTGCTCAGCTTGAAGAGGAACTGGCTCTGCACAAAAGGCAAAAAAGGCTTGAAAGGACTAAAGCACGACTAAATGCAAGATCGAAGGACATAGCTTTGCAGAAGAAAGAGATAACATCCGGTGAGATGGATATTGAGGTCGAGAATGAGAAGATAGAACGCAGACGCGAGTATGTTAAACATCTTAAGGAAACTCTCAATACACAGGAAAAGGAATTTGAATCCCGTGAGAAAGAGCTCATCGAACTGCAGCATAAAACAGAAGAAGAGATCGGAAGGCAAATGACGATCCACAAGCAACAGATAACTGTTATTAAGAAGGATGCAAAAATAGAACAACATCTTGCTTACATCAGAACCCTTGAGGGTAAAATCTTCGAACTCGAAGATGAACTTGCAAGTAAAAATGAAGAACTGAGAAAACTTATGGTCTCTTCAGCAATATTCCAGAATAATCTGGAACTCATCAGACATTGAATCGCCCATATCTTCAATTTTCTTTAAATAATTTTCAGGAAAATCTTTTATTTCATTAAACTACTTTCAGGAACTCTTAAGAAGAGTTAAATAATATACTACTATGAAAAGATATACAGGGAAATGGGGGATCTAATTGAAAATACATTTAACTTTAATTATTGTTATCAGTCTGATATGTATGTTTGCCATGACTTCCGGCTGTCTATATGATACTGATAATGGCTCAGATAATGTTTCTGATGAACAACCTTCAGAGGACGGAATCACAGAAACAGATCAGGATATTGATATTCAGTCAAATGATGAACCTACCACCGGCGGGAATTCAGAGTCTGCAGAAGATTCTGTTTCGGATAGTGGCACGACAACACCATCAGATGACATAATTTTATCTTCAGGAGAATCAAACGGGCAGGATTCCGATGCCATCGAGGAGCATTCAGTTCCACAGTTATCGCTTAAGCCTTCGGCACTTGGTGATGGCCGCTATCTGATAGAACATCAGGGTGGTGATGCAATGGATCTCGCAGAGTCAAGGTTGGTTCTTTCTTCAGGTGGAAACACTGATGTTTATTCACCGATAACTGAAGATAGTTTGATCATGAGCAACGGTGACACAATGCTAATTGATATTAATTCCGGTGTTTTTTCGATAAATGATCAACAGATAAGTGTTACAGAGCCCGAGTCAACGGAATCTTCTGTAGGGGACACCGGTATAATATTTATTGATATAAGTTCAGATAAGATCATAGCATATATGACCGTCAGTGAATAATGATAAATTTGAAAAAGGAAAATAAGAAAAGAAAAAAGTGATTGCCGATATTTCCTG
>JAASSR010000148.1 GCA_021767785.1 Methanolobus sp. | reverse complement strand
GTCACATAGCTGTGACCTTTTTTAACAGAGATTTCGTCTACTCCGATAGTATCAAGTCCAGACAGATCCATCTTTGCTCTTGCTTCTTCAACATAATGGGCCAGAATTATCCAGACTGAATTCTCATTCATATTGGCCAATTCAGCAATGGAAGAAATACTCATCTCCTTAGACATAGCAACGATCAGTGCTTCGAAAAATAATGTAAATCCAGTGTTTTGTCTTGTCCACGGAACTTCGACAAGTTTTACACCATCTCCATCACATTTTGTTCGGGGAACTCGTGCATGAATGTATGTTTCATGATGGAAAAAATCAAGGTGTCTCCATACTTTTTCTTTGGTGTCATGGAGATTGCAGAGTTTGTTGCAAACAGGACAGGGGAACTTCGTTCCCCTTGTAAAATCAAGATAGATGTCCATCCTCTTCTTAGAAACATTAAGATCAATGTCTTTAACATACCAAGGACCTGAGAGTCCTAATGCAAGTTGTATGAGTTCTTTATCGTCCACAACAAGTAAATTGGAGAATAGGAATATTAAGTTACCCACTCAATCCTGAGGAGATCCATCAGTTTTATGTTTCCATCCTTTCCTATTACTTCCAGTTCCATGCTCGGATTAGAATTACCTTTTGAGAGGTTTTGCATTCTTTTTCTTATTTCATTCATGCATTTATGTGAAATCGTATTCTCAACAGGAACTCCAATAATTTCTTCCGGATTTTCATATCCAAGAGTTGAGGCACCCAGAGGATTTGCATAGATGTATTTTCCATCTCTCACAAGCAAAACGGACATAGGAGCTTTTTCAAGGATCAGCCTGTTCTTTTCTTCACTTTCTTTGAGTTCTTGCTCTGAGCATTTCCATTCGGTAATGTCCAGTGCAGTAAAGGTTACACCCTTTGACATGTCAGAAGGATCTAAAGGTGTTGAAGATAAGAGAACATCAATTACATTCCCATCTTTTTTCAACCATTTTGTAACAACGTTTCCTGTTCCTTTCTCTTCTATCTGCCGGTACTTCTCTGTACCGACATAATCAAAGTCCTCTCTTGTAGGATACAGCATACGTGCATGTGAACCGATGAGTTCATCATAGTTGTAACCTGTCATTTGTGAAACAAGAGGATTAACATTTGTTAAAATACGATTATTAACAATCCCAATTCCCACAGGTGCAGCCCTGAAAATACTTTTTAATCTCTCTTCACTTTGCTTTACCTGTTCCTGTATCTTTCGCTGTGACAGTGCCAGAGCAATATTATCTGCAAGACGTTCAAATAAAGCTACCTTTTCAGCCGAGAAGATCCCTTTTCTTTTATCGTTGAACTGAATTAATCCCAAAGTCTCTCCATGAGTACGAATTGGAATAAGCGCAACAGATTCATATTCTTCACCATTGCAACGGTTACGTGTACGTGCCTGTCTGTCCGATTCATCTGTGCTTTCCAGGAGTTCTGTGGTTGAATTAGTCCAGAAACTCCCATGTTCAGTAAAAAAAGGCATTTGAGGATCGAATCGCCCACAAAGTACATTCCCGCACATACACTCAAGAACAGGATTGCCAAGATCGTCTCGGAGTATCTGACCATTAATATCACAAGAACACAGGGAGTTCTCCAAGATGACAAAGTCTTCGGAAAAGCCTCTGGTCTGATAATATGGGTAATCATCCCCTTCTTTTAATCTGATTCCCACAGCTTCGCAATCTGACCATTTATACAATATGTCTGACACTGAGTGAATGAGTTCATCCTTTTCATTTGAAGTATTCAAAAGATTTAGAAGGTTTACAGTTATTTCTTTCTCACTTTCTGCTATTTTTCTTTCTGTAATATCTCTCAGAAAACAGGAAAAACCAGAAAATTCTTCATTCAGATATGAGGAACTCACCTCAATATCCAATAATTTTCCACATTTAGTGCGATGTTTCGTTTCGAAACGATCTGCTCCATTTTCTATAACCTTGCGCAAATGAGCTGCAATTTGTTCAGGGGTCTCATTTGCCTCTATATCGGAGATATCCATCTCAAGTATTTCTTCACGTGAATATCCGCTCATCCTGCAATATGCATCGTTCACTTCAACTATCCTGCCTTCCATATCCACATGCCAGAATCCATCTATAGCACCTTCTATGACGGTTTTGTATATTTGAGTCTGCTTTTGTGTGGAATTCTCTGCTTCTTTTAACGGGGTAATGTCCATTCCGAATATTGCTAACTTTTCTACATTGGAATTTTCATCAATGACAGGATAGACAGAACTTAAGATAGTGTGACCATTACGTTTGTCTTCAAGGTGGATAGGTTTTCCTGATTTGATAACTTCATTACCAGCTATTCTTCGTTGATACGCCACATCTTCAGGTATGAAGTCATAAATATTCCTTCCTTTGAGAACTCTAACTGATGTTCCAAACCTGTTTGCAAGTACTTCATTAGCTTCAATTACCTTACCTTGAACATCTATAATAAAAATTGATTCAGTACAGGCATTGAGAAGAGCATTCATGTTCTTTTCATTGCTTTTCAATTTCCTCACTAAATCTCTTCTCTCGCTTACATCCTTAATGACTCCGATGATCCCTGCAACATCACCGTTATTATCATTAAAGGTTGAGTTATAAAAAAGAAGATCGTTTTCACATCCATCCGGAGATTGCAACTTCCATTCGTAAATCTGTTTTCCGGGGTTATCTAAAAGTTCACGGTCCATACTGGAATATTTATCAGCAATTTCCGGAGATTCTATCTCGTAAATCGTTTTACCAATAATTTGCTCTTTGGATTTTCCGATAATTTCCTCAAATGCCTTATTACAACCTAAAAATATGCCATTTCTGTCTTTATAGAAAAGAGGAAAAGGAACCGTTTTTACCAACGTTTCCAGAAATTCTGGATTATTATAGATTTTATTTTTTATTGGCATGGTCAAATAAGGACATTTTTAACATATCGATGCATAAACATAGCAATAATCAATTGCCAATTCCACCTATATATAGCTATATACCTTTTTATATTTAAAATTTATACAAATGTAATGATTATGAAATAAGGCCATCAAATTAGGTCATAATTCCCTCCATTCTAATTTGATAATTATTTCTCTTAAAAATATCTTGCCAAGTCAATTTTCTCAATCTTGTTTTGTAAATTTGCCAGTATCATTAACTGGTATG
>JAASSR010000071.1 GCA_021767785.1 Methanolobus sp. | reverse complement strand
CGGAGTGCAGAGTAGTATTTTTTTCGATCTTCTTTTCTCAACGCCACCGGTGGATATCTCCGGGACCTGAGGTAAAGGTTTGTGAGCAAACGAGCCACTCTGCCATTACCATCAGTAAACGGATGAATCTCGACAAATCTGTGATGAAGTTTTGAGAAGATATATGAGTATCGGTATCGGCAATATTTAGAACTAGCCGATACACTAACTATAGATTAAAGACCTAACTCACGCCTGACATATTCCAGAGTTGAGAAACGACCCTTCCTGATCTCTTTGCGTGCTTCCTCGATATATCTTCTGGTTTCAGAGGACAAATCTTCAATCATTTGCGTTTCTTTTGTCTAACAAACTGTAGTACGATACAATTGAACACAATCAGCGCCATGGTCATAATGCTCATCCTTGTGGCGTAGTGCTGCTGATGGTATCAAGCTCCACAAGAGGATTCTTCGACATAACAAAGAAAATCGACACGCCCGCAGATACGTCAGAATGCCAGATAAGATGTCATCAGTGCTGTGATTATGAAGCACCAAACTATCCAGAATATTGCGGTACAAGTAATGATGATGAAAATGGTCCATTTAATACACAATACTATGATTGCAATTGCTAATAATAGTCCAGGGTTATTTTCAGCTATATCAAAATAGTCCTCTGGATAACCATGATTTATATGATTGCCCACTCCGCTTTTAAAGACCTGTGAATTTACACCACCAGTCATTTCAGTTTTAAAATAATGTCCCGCATGATTACTAAAATAAGGCATTTTTATAATATGTTCCTCACCATTTGACCCATGCAAAATCAGAGCTGCATAGTTATATCTTGGTTCATAAACAGGATCGTCAATAGCCTTTGAGGCCTCAGAGGTAGCCTCGATCATGTCAGGGTTCCCGAAATCACGGTAGAACTCGAGAGTCGCCGACTAGATGTCAAAATGAAGGGACTCGAAGACCTGACCAGAGTCGGATTTGACAAGGTCGGATAGAGGATGACTGCACAAATCATAGCGATTATAAAAAGGCTGCCCTAAATGATCGGGGTTCTCCGTGTACAAGCCATCAGATACAGCATGATTTAATTTTCTACCACCTTCATGTTGATAATCTCTTTGATAGCCTGATATATCACCACCATGGATTTTCTCAAAGGCGGAATCCTCAAAGACAAAATGTGAATAAACATTAGGGTTATAATACTCCGCAGCAGGATTCATAACTAGATCTTCAGGATTCGAAAAAAATATCAACATCTGCATCCGCCGCATCAGAACCGTCTTTGGGCTCGGCAGAAACCATCAGCAGTATTCTCATCAGCAGATATTGCAGATGTGTCTTCACTACTGGAACTTCCTTGCTGAGCGACCTTGGATGATAGTAGCTTCCGTTGCTTTTTGATCGGCCATGATCGGCGATATGACATAGGTAAATTTGCAGCCTAACCAATACGAAAAAAGATAAAAATAAAGCAACCGACATAATTGCCACATACATGTATCACTTATAACTATCGTTTGTAAATATTCTTTCTATGACCGATCTTAATAACAAGTATGTATAGGTTCTCATTATCAAGATCAAGAATTATCCTGTAATTGCCTACTCTGTATTTGTAACCCTGGTCACCTACAAGTTTAGAAATATAGTTCTGAGGACGTATCCTTATCCTTTCAAGAGCTGCTATTATCCGTACCTGCACAGACTTCTCGAGTTTAGCAAGTTGTTTTTTAGCTTTTTCAGAGAGGATAACTTCATAACTCATAGACCCAGCTCTTTCTTAACTTCTTCAAGAGTTGAGTATCTACCTTCAATAATGTCTTTGCGTGCCTCCTCGATATCTTTTTTAGTCTCTTCAGTCAGTTCTTTTGTATCCTCGAGCAAATCCCAGATGACTTCTTCATAGGTTTCTCTTGAGAAGAGTTTTCGATTTGTCAACTCAGTCTGTAATTCTTCACTTATCTGTATAGTTGTTGCCATAGTTAACTATAGTGAACCATAGAGTATTAAAGTTTTGCAATTATAACTTTCAAACATACCATTTGACGAAAAAATATACAAGATGCCTCTCAACATAATCGACGCCATGGTCATAATGCTCATCCTTGTGGTAGTCGTGATACTGATGGTATCAAGCTCCACAAGAGGATTCTTCGACATAACAAAGAAAATCGACACGCCCGCAGATACGTCAGAATGCCAGATAAGATGTCATCAGTGCTGTGATTATGAAGGGTCTAGATATCCCGATGATTGTGGAACATCAGGAGATGATAAATTTAAAATAGATGGCTGTGATTGTAATTGTTAAATCATAGATTTAGATTTTCCTCAGCTATATCAAAATAATTCTCGGGATATCCTGATTCAATAAAATAACCCTTCCCACAATTATACATCTCTGAATCAGTACCACCTGCAAAATCAGCATTTAAGTAGTATAAAGCTGTATCTGCAACATAAGGCATTTTTATAATATACTCTTTGCCGTTACGGCCGTGCAAGGTCAACGCGGCGTAATTATACCTTATGTCGATCCCTGAAGCCTTCGAGGCCTCAGCGGTAGTCTCGATCATATCAGGGTTCCCAAAATCACGGTAGAACTCGAGAGTCGCCGACTAGATGTCGAAATGACGGGACTCTAAGGCCTGACAAGCGTCGGATTTGACAAGATCGAATAGAGGATGAGTGCCCAATTCATAGAAATGATAAAAATACTGCCCTAAATGATCTGGGTTATTAGATACTAAATTATAACTTACCTCAGAATGTTTAACAGTTTCCCATATTCATCAGATATTCTTCGAAGACCCTCGACATGTCCGAAAATATCCTCAAAAGCAGAATCATCAGCCGTGAAAGGCCTATAATTGCCACCAAGGATTTGTATCAACCATGCCCTCCGGAACATCATCAGATCCACTGTCGAGATCCGCCGAATCAGAACCGTCGTTAGGCTCGGCAGAAACATCAGCAGTATTCTCATCAGCAGATATTGCAGATATGTCTTCATTACTGGAAGAAACGCAGCCGTAAAATGCGATAACTGCTATCATTACGCAGGTAAGCAGGCACTGAATCCTGTTTATGTAATGATATTTGTTACCATAAAAGATCTAAAATTTTTTTGTTTTGGACTGGATTCCTTTTTAAGATTATACAAAAGCTATCCTTGAATCCCTTTCCTGTCTTATGGCAGAATACAGGGCTTCCTTGCTGAGCGATCTTGGATGATAGTAGCTTCCATTGCTCTTCATGGCCACCTGTTTTGCAAGTGGGGAGCCTGTGGAACTGATATCGACTACCAGAATATTGATATGGTGGTCAGCTATCTGTTTGCAGACCTGCATGATCTCTCTTTTAATATTTCCACCAAGATGCAGCGGAGAATTTGCAGTGCCATCTGTTACAAGGATCATAATAGGAACAGCTGAAGGTTCTTTCTTCACTTCCCTGATGAGAGTATCAAGTCCTCTGAGCAGACCCGAGGCCATTGGAGTTGTTCCGCCGAAGGGGACTTTCTCAAGATAGCGTTTTGCAGCCTCCACAGATGAAGTAAAAGGCAGTACAAGTTCACCTGCTCTACCACTGTATGTCACAAGTGAGACCCTGTCCCTGCGCTGGTAAGCATCCTTGAGCAGAGCTATCACAACACTTGTTGTGATCTGTACCTTTTCCTGCTCATCCATGGAACCTGACGTGTCAAAAACAATATTGATAAGACTGGAAATACGTCTTCTTCTGACCTTTTCCCTTATGTCACCTTTTTTGATCTCGATCTTTCCGTCCTTTGCATGATGAGCTGCAGCACGCACCGTAGGCGCAATAGCAATATCCGTGATCTTTTCTCCAGGCATCCTGTATCTTACATAACGCCCACGTTTGCTCTTGGTAAGAACTTCCGCACGCCTCCCGGATTTAAGTCTTCCTGCTGCAAGTCTTTTCTTCTGGGAATTGCGGGCAAAATCATTGAGTATCTTACTTACCGTTCTGTCCTCTTTAAGCTCTTCAAGTAACTTCTCAGAACTCGACTTATCAAGGGTTGCAGACGATTCTTTTTCAAGCTCCTCTTCAAGATCATCGTGACTCAGAATTGGGATGTATTCTTTTGGAGTAAGTTCTACACAAACCCCAGGTTCATCCAGACATATCTGAGATGAAGAGCCATAGGATCTTTCTTTCAGTATGACGGTGTCACCCACAGATCCCGGAACCTTTCGGGGTGCTTCAAATGTTAATTCTTCCTCCGGCTCCTCCTGCATTTCAGGTTCTGGCTCTTTAGTTTCAGTTTCTTCAGGAGTCTTAAGGATATCAGCAAAAAGTGATCTTTCAGGATCAATTTCAGAAACGTCTCCCTCAGCATTCTGAACGAAGGCATTGCCAGGGATCACATCTTCTATCTGTGACTCATCGGCTTCCCTGTCAACCGGCAAAATAACCGCATCATCTGTGTTCTCTTCTTTCTGAGTATTTCTGAACACTTCCGCAAGGGAAGAATCCGATGTACCGATAAGAGGTTTGAAAAAGGACTCCGAATCGAGCACCATATGATCGGAATCAGCCACAATGTAAACATCCCTTATCTCACCGGGCCTGATCTGCTCCATGTGCGAATACAGACTATCATACAGGATATCCGTATCTGTTTTTGAGAATCCTGAAACGAAGTTTCTGGGGATACGAAGTCCAAGCACAGGATAACCTACGTACAGTACTTTAATACCGTAATAGCGAGGGAGATTCCTGCGCAGACGCTCTGCAAGTTCTTCACTCATCCCCGCACCTCATTCATACTTTGCCGTCAACAACTGCCCTTAACTGGTCCACACTGAACTCTTCTTCCTCGAAGGGTTTCTTACGCATCCTGTGTGGAAGGACCATTTCAGCGGCTTCAATAATATCATCGTTGGTGATACGCTCCCTGCCCTCATATGCCGCATTTGTACGGGCGGCACGTTCTATCATGATATCGGCCCTGTGACCATCAACATTGAAAGCTATGCATATTTCCGCAATGGTCCGCAGATTATCCCTTGTGGTGCTGACCCTTGGCATCATCTGCATTGCCTTTATTATCTTTGAACGTAATTTTTCCTGCTCGGCATCAAACTCGCGTATGAACTGCTTCGGCTCATCATTGAACCTGTTACGCCTTTCCACGATCTCGATACGCTGCTCCACATCGTAGATACCTGTAACCTCCACCTGCAATGCTATCCTGTCAAGCAACTGCGGACGAAGTTCACCTTCTTCAGGGTTCATGCTTCCCACAATTATGAAATTGGCCGGATGGCTTACACTTACACCCTCACGCTCAACGGTGTTAACACCCATGGCTGCAGCATCAAGAAGTGCATCCACTACAAAATCATCAAGCAGGTTGATCTCATCAACATACAGAATACCGCGGTTTGCCTGTGCAAGAATGCCGGGGTCGAATGCCTGCACACCCTGACGCACGGCTTTTTCAATATCAAGACTGCCTACAACCCTGTCTTCTGTAGCACCTACCGGGAGATCCACGACCCTCATCTGACGCTTGCTGATGTGCATGGTACCTTTCCTTTTCTTTTCCTGACATTCCCAGCAGAACTTTTCAGGGTCTTTAGGGTCACAATTGAACTTGCACCCTTCTACGAACTCTATCTCCGGCAATACCTCAGTCAGACCTCTGACGGCAGTTGATTTAGCCGTTCCTTTCTGTCCTCTTATAAGCACACCGCCAATGGACGGATTGATAGTGTTGAGTATGAGTGCCCTGAGCATCTGCTCCTGTCCGACTATGGCAGAAATAGGATATAACACTCTTTCTGTCTTTGTGGCCTTACGGGCAATATCTTCCAGATATTGTGAAGGGCCGTGTTCCACTGTTTTGGGAACTTCCTTTATTGTTCCGGTAATGCTTGAATTCATATTATCGCCTTTCCCAGCATGAAATTATGAATATTCTTTCAATTGTCCTAATCTTTCACTTCTCACTGATACTTACAGATACCTGAGAATTATCGCAGATATGAGAGCCATGAACAGAAGTATCAGTCCTCCGGTGAAAAAACCGAAAACTATTCTGATATGCACATTCTTTTCAGGATTTTTTGCAAGTCCGTTAAGTTCGTACAGAGAATATGAGGAACTTAGCAGGAACAGAATAGAAGAAAGCAGCAAAAGAGAGCCTGCTACCAGAATGTACTCTGCTGTCCATGTAAGAGCCTTGGCGTTCAGAAGATCAAGAAAAAAATCTTTTCCGTGCCTCACATACGATGCCGTTATCCATAGCATAGTGTAAGCAATTTCTGCGGCGCCCATTATAACTGAGCATACAGCAGTTGTCATAAGCGTGACCATCATCCCGATATCAGGGATCTTCAAATCGATTTTCCATTCATCACCCACAATTTCACCTTGAAATATGTTTTTGTATTGTATTCCCTCTAAATTGAAGATATGGAATATATGATTTAAAATAATAAAAATATACCCATTAAAATATTTAGCAAGGCATATCAAATAAGAACAATAGTCTGCAGAACTATAGATCATTACTGCATAATTCTGAACTGTTCAATTATAACTTTAGAGAGATCAACGCTTACATCAATTGATTTCATAAGAGTCTCAGCTCGTGAAAAGCTACACTCAAATTCATTGAATCTGCCCTCATTCACTTCATCACGCTCATCTATTATCAGATGGTCAAGAAAATCAGAATAATATGAAGCAACACCATAAGATGAGACTTCCATACCTCTTGAAGTCATCAGTTTTCCCGCCGGACCGCTTATCGGCTCATTACCTATGATAGGACTGACAGCGATCACCTGTTTGTCCCTGAGTATATCCCTCATTCCCTGAAGTTCGATTATAGGTCCGATACTGGTAATGGGATTGCTCGGACCGATAAGCACAGTGTCCTCTTTTTCAAGTGCTTCCAGAACAGCAGGAGATATGGATGCCTTTTCTATCCCCTCCTGTGATACATCCAGTACTTCCGGTTCCCCGTGTTTGCCAACCCAGAAATCCTGAAAGTGCATATTTCCTTCAGGAGTGCTTATAATACTGGAAACGGGATCATCAGACATGGGTAGTACTTTTATTTTAACTTTGAAGTAATGACAAAGCCTGATTGTAGCCTCTGTAAGTGTCACACCTTTACGTATAAGATCCGAACGCATTATGTGCGTCCCACGGTCAAGATCACCTAGCATCATGACCTCATTATACCCCAGTTCTTTCATTGTTTCATGGGTTCTGTAAGTATCTCCTTTCACACCCCACCATTTTGAAGTATCCAGTCTGCCGGAGAACAGATATAGTACAGTATCAATGTCCGGTGTGACAAGGTTGCCTGATATCCATAGGTCTTCTGCAGTGTTGACCACCACCGTTATCTCTTCCTCTTGTATAACTTCACGAAGGCCATTCAATAGCTTGGGAGTGCCGGTACCACCTGAAAATATAATCATGATTATTACCCTCTCAATATTGATCAATGGTAGTTTGTATTCTTTTTATATCAATAAGATGAAATTATTTAATATACTTTTAAGATGGATACATGAACAAATATATTGCATACTAAATTAACCCTCAGATATTTAATGAAAAGATTCTTTTAAAACTTCACCATTACTAATTACAGGAGGAAGGGTTATTGAAAAAAAGATACATCATAGGAATCATGCTGTTAGCCCTGTTTATGTTATTGATAACAGCTACAGCACTTATATCATATAGCGGGACAGATTCCGGAAATATTGCAGTGATAGACATCGATGGTACAATTACATCAGAAAGTTCAGAGATGAACATACTCGGTGATGTTCAACCAACTGTAGATGACTACATCGAATGGATCGAAAATGCGGAAGAAGACAGAAGAACTAAAGCCATGATAATCAAAATAAATTCTCCGGGCGGTGAAGCCATTGCCAGCGAGAAACTTGCCAGAGCAATAAAAAAGGCATCTGAAAAAAAGGTTGTAGTGGCTTATGTTGAATCAATGGCTGCTTCTGCAGCATATCAGGCAGCTTCATCAACTGACCATATTGTAGCAGAAAGGCAATCACTTGTAGGTAATATAGGGGTCCGAATGGAGATCATCCACTATTACGGATTAATGGATGAGCTTGGTGTGAATGTAACCACCATAAAAAGCGGTAAGTTCAAAGACATAGGTTCACCCACAAGGCCAATGACCGAAGAAGAACAGGAAATGCTTCAATCACTTGTTGATGAAAGTTACTATGAATTCGTTTCATGGGTAGCTGAAAACAGGAACATATCCATGGAAAAGGCCCTTCAACTTGCCGATGGCAGAATTTACAGCGGTACACAGGCTGAACAGGTAGGATTGGTAGATATGACCGGAACCGAAGAAGATGCTATAAATATTACCGCGAAAATGGCAAATATAACAGAACCGAAGATCTATGAGTATGAATATAGGTCATCCGGTATATTCGGAGTTAAGCTCAACGAAGCTTTATACCATTTAGGTTATGGTTTTGGAAAAGGACTTTCTGAAACTCAGATAGAAGGGACATCAGAATCCTACAGGCTGTTCTACTGAACAGTAGATTTTGATATTCCTTCCTTTTTAGTACGAATGGATCTTATTTGCCTCCACCCGCTCTGTTTATCGGAATACCATTATAAGATGAAGCGTATCTGAAATATATGAAAGTCATCCGTGACCCTATCCATGGTTATATCGAGCTTGATCCGCTCACATTATCGATCATAGATTCACCACAGTTACAACGTCTGAGAAGAATAAGTCAGTTAGGGCTTTCCAACCTGGTTTACCCGGGAGCGAATCATTCACGTTTTGAACATTGCCTTGGTGTGATGCATCTTGCCACCATGCTCACAGAGAAAATAGATTCCGTGAGCGAAGATGAAAAACTTGAACTTCGAGTGGCAGCTCTTCTTCATGATGTTGGACACGGCCCTTATTCTCATGTTACCGAGAACCTGACCAAGCATTATACAAGGAAAAAACACGAAGATGTAAAGGAAATTCTTAAAAAAGGAGAACTTGGGGAAATATTGACTGACAATGGTCTGAATCCTTCGGTAATAGAGGAGCACATACAGGGAAAGACCGACCTTGGGAAGATACTCAACAGTGAGATCGATGTGGACAGAATGGACTATCTTGTCAGAGATTCACATTATACCGGAGTGGCATTCGGTATTGTGGACCACGTGAGGCTTATCAACGAGATGCAGTTCTACGAGAACAAACTTGTTGTAACTTCAGGTGGCGTCAAAGCTGCCGAATCGCTTCTGGTGTCAAGATTCCTCATGCATCCTTCGGTCTACTATCATCATGTTTCAAGAATCGCCGAAACAATGTTCACACGAGCTGTTGACGATCTGATTCAGAAAGGAACTTTGAATCCTTTTGAACTTCGAAAGATGGATGACTCAAGGATTTTGGAGATGATACGTAACGACAATGGTTATGCAGGAGAACTTGCCGAAAGACTGGACAACAGGAAACTCTACAAAAGAGCATTATATGCAGGATTCGATGAGGTAGGCAAAGGTATTCTCAAGCATCGCAAGAATATCAAGCGGGTTGAAGCTGAGATCGCAGAAGATGTCGGGATAGAGCCGGAATGCGTACTCATAGATATCCCGAAAAATCCGGAAATTGCTGAAATGAAAGCACTTGTTAAATTAAATAACAGAATGTTAAGACTGGATGAAGCATCCAATGTTGTTGCAACTCTTGAACATGCCCATTGTGACAACTGGATGATGGGAGTTTACACACCCAAAGAGTACAGAGAAGATGTGTCTAAAGCTGCCAGGAAATTCTTTGATGTGAAAAGATCAACAAAACAGTTCCGTCTGAATGAGATAGAGGGATAAGATGCAACAGATTAAGAAGATCGCTGCCAGAATAAGTCTCATACTTGAATGGGAAAATGTGGGAAATGATTATATTGCCTGTCTTACCGGAGGAGATGAACATATAGGAGCCGTTGCAGTCGGATTCTATGATCAGGAATCAGGCAGGGCCTCCTCTTCTGTGATCACAAATCCCGGACATCGGGAAACAGAGATTGCCATGCTTGGTGCAAAAGTTTTCAGTGAAGCATGCAAATGTGCTTCGGTATTTATAGTTGGTATTCACCTTAAAAATATCACAAAAGACGAAATAGAGGAGATCGTGGAGGTTTCAGAAGAGATGATCCATGAACTGTCGGTTATAATTCAGGAAGGATTCTAATGGAAATAGTAATAGGTATCAGCGGGGCATCAGGCTCAGCTTATGGAATAAAGCTGCTGGAAATACTTGCAGAAACGGACATTATGACCCACCTTGTCATAACAAAGGCTGCCAAACAGATAATGGACATCGAAACCAACTATGATATATCGTACGTTAAAGGACTTGCAGATGCTGTGTATGATGAGAATGATTTTACCGCTCCCGTTGCAAGTGGTTCTCACAGATTCAATGGTATGATAGTGGCACCATGCAGCATGAAAACACTTGGAGAGATTGCAGGAGGTATGTCCGATAATCTGCTTGGGAGAGTTGCGGATGTATGTCTGAAAGAGAAAAGGAAACTTATAATGATGCCCCGGGAAACTCCTCTGAACCAGATACACCTGGAAAACATGTTGAAACTGGAAAGAGCCGGTGGTATTATATTGCCGGCATGCCCGGGCTTCTATTCAAAGCCAAAGACCATCGACGACCTTGTGAACTCAATGGCAGGACGCGCACTTGACCTTATGGGAATTGATAATGACGTATACAAACGATGGAAATGATATATTACATATGATTTTTGTAACGATTTAGAGCATATCACTCTCCCATATACCAATTGTACTGGATGCCTCACGAAAGCTTTTTATGTTATAACTGCTATTGCAGAGCTACCCTTCTGAATCGGATTGGGATAGTAGGGTAGCTTGGTCCATCCTCGAGCGTTTGGGACGCTTGGACTGCGGTTCAAATCCGCGCTATCCCACCACAACTTTATCTTTTAGCTTTTAATTCTCTATTACGGTTAATAAACAGTACCATATTCTTACATGGATTAGTTTTATAATATATACGCTGGGAATAATGTTCCCATGGCCAACGTTAACGTCAAACTTTTTGCAAATCTGAGGGAAATCGCAGAAACCTCTTCATTAACACTTACCGGCGACACTGTAAAAGATGTCCTTCTTTCACTGACCGAACAACATCCACCGTTGAAAGAACTTATATTCGAAAAAGGAGATGATTTGAAACTTTGTGGCTACATCAATGTATTCCTTAACGGGAACAATATAAAACACATGGAAGGACTGGATACCGTGTTGAATGACAGTGATGAACTAGGAGTATTCCCCCCTGTTTCGGGCGGATGAACTAAAAGATATTCAGGAGAGGCAGCAATGATATTCAGAGAACGTACTGATGTGGGCAAAGCAAAGGATATGTTCCTTGCTGAAATAAAGGGTACTGAAAAAACAGAACTTCTTCCCACAGGATCATCCATTGACAGAGTACTTGCAACAAGCATACTTGCCCCACGCAATGTACCTCATTACCGTCGTTCTGCAATGGACGGTTTTGCTGTCCGGTCTGCCGAGCTCATAGGTGCTTCCCCCACAAACCCTGTAATGATCCAGATTGCAGATGAAATGACAGAGGGAACATGCACTCCGGTCAATACCGGCGATTATGTACCTGATGAAGCCGATGCTGTGCTTATGATGGAAGACACCATCTCCATCGGTGATATGATAGAAGTGCGGGCACAAGTGCATCCCGGAAAGAATGTGGGGGAAATAGGAGAAGATGTCAGGAAGAATGAGATAATCTTCAACAAAGGTCATCTTCTCAGGCCATGTGACATTGCCGTACTTGCATCTCTTGGGATCAGGAATGTGAATGTTTACGTTAAGCCTATTGTTGCCATTATTCCAACAGGTGACGATCTGCTTCCACTAACAGAAGACGATGTGCCGCCACCCGGCAAGACACTGGACATTAACAGTCTCATGATAGGAGAATATGTTGAGAAGTGGGGTGCTGTGTCCCGGTATTGTGATATTGTCCCGGAAGATGAACAAAGAATAGAGGAAGCCATCAAATCTAATCTTGACACTGACATGATAGTGGTTTCCGGTGGAACGTCGGTAGGAGACAGAGATTTCGTTCCGCATGTGGTCGAAAAACTGGGAACCAAACTTGTACATGGTGTAGGACTCAGTCCTGGAAAACCCACGGCACTAGGAGTTGCTGACAATGTGCCGATACTCTGTATGCCGGGATATCCGGCTGCAGGTCTTGTTGCTCTGTTCGCCTTCGGCAAACCCGCACTCAGAAAAGCCGGAAATATTCCGGATATTCCGGGAATAACTGTAAAAGCCAAATTAAGTGGGAAGATAATGTCCAGAGAAGGATATGTCAGTTATGCAAGAGTTATACTGGAAGGAAATACCGCTCATCCTTTAATGACGGCAGGAGCCGGAATATTGAGCTCTATCGCAAAGTCTGACGGATTTGTAATAATTCCTGAAAATGTGGAAGGATACGAAAAAGGAACAGAAGTGGACGTTGTGCTGATTGAATAATGATCCTTTCAAAAAAACAGGCCCTTGAAATCTTTATCATCGGAGCAGGAGGCTTTTTCGGTGCGATCTCAAGGTTTATGATAGCAGGACATTTCGCTAATGCCGCATCGGGAACACTGATTGTAAACGTACTTGGTAGTTTATTGCTTGGTTTCCTTATGTATAATTCCGAATACCTGGGATACGTTTCACCGAGAAACAGAATCTTCTTCGGGATCGGTTTTTTAGGATCACTGACAACTTTTTCCACATTTACAGTACAGACATTTCAGATGTGTTTTTTTGAAGCAATCCT
>JAASSR010000070.1 GCA_021767785.1 Methanolobus sp. | reverse complement strand
GTGCCATTTACTGCTGTGAGAACCACAGTATAATTTCCAGCAGAGTTGTAAGTATAAATAGGATCCTGATCTGTGGAATCATTGGTGCCATCATTATCAAAGTCCCAGTACCATTCAGTCGCATTGATCGAAGAATCACTGAACTGAACAGTGAGTGGTTCATCACCAGAAGTGGTGTTAGCACTGAAATCTGCAGTTACATTTGCAGCAGAAGCTACAGTACTACAAAGAAATAGTAGTGAAAAAGCAATTAAAACCAATTTGAATTTATTTCGCATTCTAAACCTTCCTTAAATTAAATATCGTAAACTATATGTCTAATCATAATCCCCCAATTGTAGATAACCTTTTCGATTTATCGTCAGGTTTTCCCCACTACGACAGCTAATGACAGTACCAGCTTCCCGCTCAACTACATCACCTATAACACTTAAATAACATACGCTTTGGGCATTCTTCAGTTTATCAGGAGATACTGTAAAAAGCAGCTCAAAATCGCCGCCTGTATAAAGTGCCAGTTTTGTTAGATCAACAGAATCAGAGGTCACAAATTGAGAAACTTCAGGCTGGATCGGAAGAGCTTGCTCATCTATCCTGAAACCAACTGAATTAAGATCAGCAAGATCATGCAGGGAAAGCGCAAGCCCATCACTTGTATCCATCATGCAGGTTACTGCGCCGCAACGGGCAAGTCCCATTGCCTCATTAACTCTGGGAATTGGGGTGAACAGTTTATCAAGAAGATTTTCGGGAATATCCATATCATTCTCAATTGCATGAAGTGCGGCTCCGGCAGAACCTGCAAAACCAGTAACACATACCCTGTCACCAATGTTTGCACCGTTTCGTGTCAGAAGTTCTGATTTCCTGACTTTTCCAAGTGCTGTACCGGTAATAGTTAGTTCATCGTGGGTATCGATATCCCCGCCTATGACCGAGGTACCGCAGAATCTGGCGCAATCGTCCATGCCTCTGGAAATATCCTCCACAAAATCTATGGGTGTGTCTCTGGAAAAACCCATGGCTGAAAGGAAACCAACCGGACGTGCACCCATGGAAGCAACATCACTGAAGTTAACTGCCGCCGACATCCAGCCGATCTGCCAAGGGGTCATCTGAATAGGAAAATCGGTTTTTCTGTGCAGCATATCCGTGGTCACCACCATGTACTCATCTTCAGAAACATTGATAACTGCACAGTCATCAGTTCCCGAACCTATGCGAATATCAGGATTGCAACCGGAATTCAGAAGACCGGATAAACGCTTAATAAGAAGTCGTTCACCTATATCTGACACAGGAGTAGAGTCTTTCATAATTTACCTGCTAATTTTACTTCTATATTATATTACATTATATTATACTTACTCAGCAAGAATGCACATATGAAAACATAGTATAGAATCCATAGAAACCCTTCTCACAAAATAAATTTTGCTGATGAACAAAGAATCAGCAAAAAACATTGAAGCATGTAACAGATCATTTGCGCAATCTTCTTCTGACAAGTACAACTGCCCCTCCAAGGAACACGACCGCGATCAACAGCGGTATAAGATAACCTGCAAGTATGATCAGTGCATTGACCATTGATATAAAACCATTAACAGATTCCGAAAGTGCATCCCTTATGCCCCATGAACGGGTTATAGGTCTTGGCTCGGTAACACGTATGGTAATTGTCGAGAACTCGATCCTGTCATCAAGATAGTTCAGCCTTCCGGTCAGGCTTTCAATCTCACCACGTACCCTTTCAAGCTCTTTCTCAACAGCAAGGACTTCTTCCACGGTTTCAGTCATATTGAGGATATCCAGAAGGCGGTTTTCCTGTCTTTCAAGATTATCCAGGCGGGCACTGACATCGATATATTCTTCCGTGACATCCTGAGAATTAACGCTTTTGGAATTTATTTCCCCAAGATCTTCAACATCTTCAAGGAAAGCCGGATATTCTGATTCAGGAATCCTGACAGTTATGTATCCTTCTTTGACCGAGCTTGAATCATAATAGGAATCATAGATATTGGAACTGGAAACATAACCACCGGAAGCCACTGCCATACTTGATATTTCATCAACTGTTGATGCGGCATCATCAACCTCTATAGTCATGGAGATCGTTGTTATTGTCTTGCGATCCACAGAAGCAGTTGAGGCCCCACCGTAATCAGAATCATATTCAACTTCTTCAATAGCCTTATTTCCTGCATAGGAATCGGCAGCATCCTCAGTTACAATATAATCTGCTGACTGGGTATAGGAATCTTCATTGATACCCATACAACCTGAGATAAAAGTAGCCACAAGTAAAAGCATCATCAATATAATGCCATTGTATTTTAACTTCATTTAATCACCTTTTTAAGTCTGATTAAATGATTGACAGGAAAGTATTAAAAAATTGTTTAAACTTCAAACCGATTTGAAGTTAACCTTTTCATTGCCTTTCTCTTTACTCCTGACATATATATTTTCAAGGAACTCATGAGAAACAACAGCAAGTTCAAGAAGTTCATCCCTGCTTAACGGCTTTATATTCCTGAGGGACTCCATCATTGCATTTTCCGCAAATCCCTGCTGGAGAACATAAACAACTTCACGACTACCTGTAAGTTCATTAATTGACCTTGCAATTTCTGAAACATCATCAGAGCTTCCTATGAAATCCCTTATGATCGTAGTCCTTAATTCGAGTTCAACACCTTTAGCAAGAACCAGATTGATTGATTCAGCTACTTTTTCCATTGCATTTTGGGGATCGAGATGCATATCGGTATAATCCTTACAGCCAATTGCCTTTGCATACATTTCAGCATCATTCACAGGAGCCTTGACATCGATGAAGAATTTGTCCACAAGCCCTTTTTCCATAAGTTCGGCCATTACGTGAGGATAATAGCCGTTGGTATGAATACCCACAAGCAGACCTATTTTCTTTGCGAATCCTGCAAGATGCATTACTGTATCTTTCTGCATCAGGGGTTCACCACCTGAGAAAACCACACTGCTTACAAAGGGTCGGGACTTCTTCATCTCAGCTTCGAGCAACGAAGTATCAACAAGATTACTTTCAAAAAGAAGCTCGTGATTCTGACAATAAGGACACCTGTATGGGCATCCGCGTAAAAAGAAAACGATCGACACTTTTCCGTGCCAATCCACAGTTGATATGGGAACAGTGTTCCCGTAATTTACTTTCATATTCCCGAGTTCAGATCATGTCAGAGGAACTGTAGCGCATCCTGTCTTCAAGCTCCTGCCTCTTACCATTGTTCCAGCCACCGACTGCCTGCACATAACCGGTTACCCTGGACATCTGCTCCACATTGGTAGAACCACAGTTCTCACATGTGCATTTGAGACCTGACATCATATGGAAGTCATTAAGACAGACAGTCATGTCCTTGGTAAAGGCAAAGTATCCGATCTGGGTGTTCTTTGCAATGTTCATTGCGAACTCCTTGAGGCCTTTTGCATCAGGTGCTCCCTCTCCCATCCATATATGACAGATGTTACCTCCGTCAACGATAGGGAAGAACACATGCTCGATGTTGATCCTGTCAATGAGTGATATGTTTGCACCTGGCGGTACATGAGTACCGTTTGTGTAGTAAACAGGCAGATCTGTGCTCTTCCTGAGATTTGCAAGAGCAGCTTCCTTATCACCTTTAACAACTTCAAGGACACAATCCCTGTACTCGTCATGGAGCATATCGGACACTGAGAATCTCTGACCCGTTGTTTCAGCAGGAGTACGTGCAAGAGCAATTTCAAGACCATGCTTCTGACTGAGCTCATTTGCATACATTTCCATCTCGGTCATTACCCTGATGGCAAACTTAAATGCCTCTTTTGATTCATGTATCTGTGAACCTACATGGTACTGGACCATCTCATTGATACCAATAACACCTATTGTACAGACAAGTGAATCTATATCAACCGCAACACAGCCCTTTTCACCTGTGATCGGATCCTTTGGCCTCTGTGTTGCGAATGGCATCCTGTTGTTCTCAATGATGTTCTCCATCCAGCTGCGTTTTGTCCTGAAGAGCTGTATACAGTGATCCATCAGTTGTTTGAGATCCGCAAACAGAGCAGAATCGTCCCCGTTCGCCCTGTATGCTGCCCTTGGACAGTTTAGAGATACAACCTGCCAGGAGCCCATTGAGAAATGCATGCCGTCCCTGAACATAAGCTTGTCATCAAAACTGTCATCTGCATCAGCATTTGCCGAGAACTGGTATGCACAGCACTGATAGCAGGATATACCTTCACCTGCTCCTCTGTATTCAGGTAACTGATTATCGAAATACGGAGTGCCGAACTTTGCTGCAAGTTCAAAGGTCATGTCATAAAGTTCCTCATATGTCGGGAGGTCCGGATGTGCCTTGTTGTAGAACTCATCCTCTTCCATGAAATCGGGTTCTATTGATATCTCAGGTTTCGGGAAATTGAAAGGCTTACCCCAGTTGTCACCCTCGATCATTACGTCCATGAGTGCCTTGAATGCAAGACGGACCTCGCGTTCGAACTCAGCATAGTTACGTGACTGTGTACCGTTATTTCCATCATGTACACGGCCTTTGTAAACAACGGGCTTGTCCCTCCAGAGCTTTGGCACACCCGGAGAAAGCTGGACAGAGGAGAATACTACCTGTCCGCCGCGGGCTACCATCATCTGGGTCATCTCATACACGAACATCTGCATGAGCTGCTTAATCTCCTTGTAGCTCTTGCCCTCGAAGTAAGGAGCAAGGAACGTAAGGAAATTGTAGAAACCCTGACCACCTGCAAAGTTTGTCTGAGCACTTCCCAGAGCTTTCACTGCATGCAGAATGGCAACCTCAGCCTTCATTGCAGGACCCGCAACACTTGCCTTGGCGCCTGAGCCATCTGGCATTAGACCATAATAGAAGAAATACCTGAGATCCCAGTCCTGACAGAATGCACGGGTACCGAGATATTCAAGATCGTGAATATGAAGATCTCCGTTAAGGTGCATATCAGCTATCTCCGGAGGCAGCAGTAGAAGATACTGTTCCTTTGATATCTTATCTGCCTTCTTCTTGTGTGATGTTTCAGCATTCTCCTGAAGATTTGCATTGTCCTTTGCCTCAAAACCACTTCCCAGGTCGATCTCACATGCATCATAAACAGGAGTACCTATCCTTGTGGAGATGTTTCTCCATTCCACATGGCCTCTCTGGAGAAGTTCCATGTTGACGATCTCCCTGATAAGCGGACCGGAAAGGAATTTAAGATCAAGACTTCTGATACGGCGCTCCACATCCCTTGCAATGTCAAATGCCTCATCCCTTTCAATTCCGGATTTACCATGGAACCTCTCGGCAAGTTTTGTCTCCTTCAACAACTGATCTACTATAATACCTCTGTCCCAATCGACCATGTGCCCTGATGTGGTACGCACCTTTGGCATTATGGATATTTCATGGCCATCGAGTGTCTTCTGTATAGCATGCTGTTTTGTGAATGCTGTCATACTGTTATCTGTCCTTTCATCTTCCTCTGCATGAACCTGAAGGTCAGTTCCCAAATCTGCCTTTTCAAGTTCTGTTTTATCTTTCATATTGGTTGCACATACGTCCATCATTCCCACCTCAGTCTGATTACAGTTAGAGTATGCTTCCCAATGCTTCCAGGTTCACGTCAGGACCATTGAACAGTTCCTTATGCGTTAAAAAATCATCGCCGATCTGGAGCACGGGGGCAGTCATGGTAAAAACACCATTGAATTTAAGTTCGGTCAAAGCTTCAGGGGTAGACATATCTGCAGTTCCGAATGATATTCCCTTTGAGTCAAGTACCTTTTTAAGTTGCTCGCATTTCGGGCAAGTCTTTGTTGTATATATTACCACTTCAACCATTTTCTCGCGTCCCTACATAGTATATAATTAATTTTTTATATTTTAATCCATTCCGGAGAGGAACAACAATGCCAATTGAAAAACACATTCAATCGGCATTGTTATAATTGGTACCTCTGTTTCCAGAAGGTAAATTATACAAATGGCTTATAGCTTAATAATGCTTTTTCAAACTCCATTTGAATATACATTAAAGAATATTAGAACATATATGAAACAATTAAACAACAAACATGGTAATAATATAATATCATATCTGATAACAAACAGGAATAATAAAAATTATTGTTGCAGAAAAGAAAGACAAATAAAGAAAAACGCAGTACCATTGCCAAAACATGTATATCATAAACCCTATTATAGCACATAATCCTATCAAGAGGTGTAAAAGATAACTGAACAACTAAGCTCCGGCTGCAAGTCCATAGATGAATTATTAGGCGGTGGATTCGAAGCCGGCGTGGTGACACAGATATTCGGGGAAGCCGGAAGTGGTAAGACAAATCTTTGCCTTCAGCTTGCGGTGGAATGCGTTAAAAAAGGTAAAAAGGTCATCTACATAGACACTGAAGCCATATCTCCCAACAGATTCAAACAGATAGCAGGGGAGAACGCAAAGGAAATAGCTCAGCACATAATTATCTTTGAACCTCATAATTTTGAAGAACAGTATGCTGCAGTCAAGGAGATAGAAAAACTTATCTCAGACAAAATAGGCCTTATAATAATAGATTCCGCAACAGCCTTTTACAGATTCGAGCTTGACCAGGAAGAATCAAGTATCAGAACCAGAAGAGAACTTGCAAATCAGATAGGTTTCGTACATGCCATAGCACGCAAGTACAGAATTGTGGCGGTCATAACAAACCAGGTCTACAATGATATCGTAACCGGAAAAGTAAGACCTATTGGTGGAAGCGGTATAGAGCACATATCAAAGACCATTGTCCAGCTTGAAAAAACAGGAGATGGAAGCAGGCGTGCAAAACTCTGGAAACACCGCTCACTTCCGGAAGGCGGAACCTGTGAATTTACCATCACCTACGAAGGTGTAAAGTAATTCCCGGATCTCTGCGTGATCCGCATGATCATGACCTTGCTATCGTGATGAAGCCAGTATGCCCTACTTTTGTTGTCGAGGGACGCGTTCCTCTTGATGAGAAAGCGATCTCACGTTCAGTACATTCTATTGTCCTTACTTCATAGAATCCTGCGATTTCAAGAGCTTCACGTATCTCCTTTGTCTGTTCGAAGAAAGGAGAGTATGTTGCAAGGAAACCACCCGGATAGAGAACATTCCTGATATTAGAGATTACATCTTTTGTATTCTGAGTGTCAAGGGTTATTATATCGAATTTTTCGTTGATGTTCTTAATTTCATCAACGATATCACCACAACGAAGTTCCACATTATCAAGACCTGCATTCCCGACATTTTTACGTGCAACCTGCACAAAATCTTCTTTTACCTCATAGGTTACAACCCTTTTTGCAACAGAACCCATATACATTGCAAGTATTCCGGAACCTGTGCCTGCATCAAGGACAACATCGTTCTTATTGAGACCCGTATAGGCCATGATCATGCCTATATCCTTGGGCATCATGGGGGCACCGGTTCGTTTTGCATGTCGGAAAAAATCCGGCATCTTAGGACGCTGGATTGTGAATTCCTGTTCCTTGTGAGAAAACACCGTATCCCCTGGTTGCTTATCAAAAAGTGAGGATAATTCTATGATCCCGAAATCCGTGTGCAATTGATCATCGGAAACTTTCACTATGAACTCCCGTATCTTGCCCCTGTAAGAGGTCTTCAGCAAAACCAATTCGCCATTTAACATTATTTTACACCTTTTGACCGTTTTTTAGAAACATACCTGTTGGTAGGAATTGTAACCATATCCCTTTTGATGGAGTGTTTGATCATTGAAAGATGAGACATCATTTCATCGAATTCCGGACGATATGCATCTGCCAGTGTTTCAGCATATTCAACCCCTTCCCATGTCAGCACATATTCATAGCTCTGCCTGAAACGACCGCCCTTTTCATAGTAGCGAAGGTCCTCATCAACTATTCCCATGGCAACAAGTACCTGAATATCCTCGAATACTTTTTCACTGTAAGGGAAACCGTACTTTTCATGGAAAGAGTAATCAAAGAGATTCCTTAACCTCGGGAAGCCATTGAATTCCCGGATGGTGCGATATAGCCAGGTAATATGCCGAAGACGCGGAATCGAAACAAAACCCGGTTTTTCATCGACAAAAAGACTGTGAACGGCATAGAACAAAAGGATTATACCCTCAATGGGAAGATAATGATCCTCTCTTGTGAAGTGAAGAAGTCTTGGAGAAAGATCATCTACAACCCTGCGAAGTTCCGAGAGTACGAGTGAGGAATCTTTGTCAAGGACAACATCAGGATGTGAAAATGCCGTAAGAGATAGCTGGCGCGAGATTGCTCTTACAAGACCATTGGCAAGTGCGGATTCATCATAAAAGAAGCCATCTTCGTCATCCATTGCAATACGCATGCTCTTGGGAACACCGGAAGCAACTGTCAGATCCACAAGCACATCTCCCAGTTCCCCTGCAAGTCTTGTTTCAAGTCTTTTTGTTGCTACCCCATGCCGGGCAATAGTGGAGAGTGACATGCGGGTGGAAGGGCGTAGAATCTTCTGGCTGAGCCTGGCAACAGGAACATATAACCTGCCATCCCGAAGATCGTTCAGTAACTTCAGGGATGTATCGGATGAATTTGATCTGATGAAATTGATCAGGTCATTGTCATTATACTCTGTGAAAAACTGAACTACTTCAGCCTTTGCAGCATCTGATCCGTAGTTTTCTTTAAAAGTCTCCAGAGAATCCTCAAGTGCATAAAGCAGCATCACTCTGGCGGCCTGTGTCCCGGGATTGTGAATAATAGCTGTATAGTGGTGTGCCCTGGATATGAGCATGGATTCCGCTGCTGTCAGTGCCATGTCGTTTCCGTAGGTGGAACCGTCTGAACTTCCAAGCACAATATTGCCGTCCTTAATAATGAGACTGCTGATTATCTGATCGACGTCTATTAACCCAAAAGATACTCCTGTATGATACGAATCACGCAAAAGGAAGTCTATCCTGTCTGCATCCACATCCCCTGCAATGACCTGCGCGAGATAGGGTTTTGGTAGAGAATGTGCAGCCCCTGTGGCTATCTTTGATATCTCATCAAAAAAGTCGAATGGATCAGTACCGAACTCTGATTCCACATATTTTGCAATGTAAGTGTCCTGTGGCAGTATCCTTGAGATAATATCTTTTGAAAAAGCCTCATGTTTTATGAATTTCTGACCCTCTTTCTCCGGCTGCAACTGAGGATTACGTTTGAGCACATTCTCCACCGCATGTGAGAACGCTGAATGACCCACATCATGAAGCAGTCCTGCAAGTCTTATCTTGCGTATATCCTCATTCTCAAGTGAAAGGGATTGAGCAATGATGGATGCCATGTGCATTGTACCGATACTGTGCTCAAAACGAGTATGATTTGCACCGGGATACACATGATCCACAAGACCCAGCTGTTGAATATTTCTGAGCCTCTGCACATGTGTCGTGTTAAGGATCATTTGCTCGAACTCATCGAGTATGATTGTCTTATGTACCGGATCCTGGATTATGAGGGGTTTTTGCATTGGCTGATATTACGAGGAGGGAGTATATAAAGGAGAAGGAAACAGCTACCTTTAGTAAACTCTGAAGATTGAGCCATCATACCTTTACATTTTTATCCCGGTTCATACATTTAGAGAGTCAGATAACATGAGAACCATAGACTGGAATGATGAATCAGATTCAATTGTAATGATAGACCAGACACTTCTGCCAATGGAGTACAGGGTAATTGAATGCAAAACACTTGCTTCTCTTTGCGAAGCGATCAGATCCCTTCGTGTGCGGGGTGCACCTGCACTGGGAGCTGCAGGAGCCTATGGTATTGCACTTGCTTCAAAACTGAGCAGTTCAAAGGACATGCAAAGTCTGATAAATGACCTGAATGTTGCTGCAAAGACCATCAAGGCAACACGTCCCACAGCAGTTAACCTTGCATGGGGAGTTGACAGGACAATTGAAGCCATTTCAGATGCCTACGACCTTAACGGTATAAAAGACGTAGTTCTGGCCGAGGCAAAGAACATAGCTGATGAAGATGTTGAGACAAACAAAAAACTTGGAAAACACGGAGCAAAGCTGCTGGAAGACGGTGACACTGTCCTGACACACTGCAACGCAGGAAAGATGGCATGTGTTGACTGGGGGACAGCTCTTGGAGTTATCCGCTCAGCCGTAGAGGACGGTAAAGATATCAAAGTCATTGCATGTGAGACAAGACCACTGAATCAGGGAGGCAGGATCACAACCTGGGAACTCATGCAGGACAATATCGATGTTACACTTATAAGTGATTCCATGTCAGGACATGTTATGAGCAAGGGTATGGCGGACAAGGTCATTGTAGGTGCCGACAGGATAACAGGAGATGCAGTGTTCAACAAGATAGGCACATACACTCATTCCGTACTTGCAAGAGAACATGAGATACCATTCTTTGTCGCAGCACCGATATCAACCTTCGACCCGAACAACTGGGAAGATACTGTCACAATAGAACAGAGGGATGCAAATGAGCTGCGTTTCTTTAAGGATGTGCAGATAGCACCTGCTGATGTCAAAGTATACAACCCGGCATTCGATGCGACACCCATGGAGAATATCACAGCAGTGATCACAGAAAAGGGGGTTTTCTATCCGCCATTTTTGCTGGATGAAATAATTATATGATTATGAATGCACAGTCTTTTAAATCATGAAAGACATGAAAGGGATAGATAAATTAATAATGACAGGCATATCTGTTCGTTGAAGACTTATATGCAATTATCTTGAACACTTAAATGGTGATACTATGGCACAGAAAAAATCCAGTGGTAGCGGCTTGATGTCATCCGCAGGTCTGATGAGATATTACGAAGCCGACAAAAAAGCAATACATGTTGACCCTAAAACCGTGATTGCAGTAGGTGTGGTTGTAGGGCTTGCTATTCTGATACTTGATGCAAACTTCGGAATATGGCCAGTGGTATAAATGAGACCAGCGCTCTAAAATTACTGAGCCACATTTTACCTCTTTTCTAACTTTAAATTCTAACTGAAAATAAAAAAATAGTACATACTATCAGGAGCGCATCTCCTTGATAGTTGCACATATCCTTCTGGCCAGATGGGTCTTTGGACCGGTATCGTCTATCAATACTCTTCCGGTGTTTTCCCACCAGTTGCGAGGATATGCCTTGTCTGCTTCAACTTCAGGATTAAGCCCGAGTTTTTTGGCTGCCTTGTTAATTTCATTGATAGTTGGAGACTCTACAGACGTCCTTCGGGAGATTATACGCCCTTCACTCCTTGATTTTGTCTTATCGATATAAGGAGGCCAGATTACCAGTTTACCTTTGTCTTTCATCATCATGGAACTAACAATACAGTTCATTCAATTTAAATTTGCCCTGAGATTGAACTAAAATTACCTTAGGACAATTTTCATTTCATTTTTTTGGCTGTTTTTCATCAGGCAATGCCGGAAGAGTCATTGTATTGATCAGAAGAGGCTTGTGGATGTCTTTTGCTCTTTCAATAACAAGTTCCTTTCCTTTCTGTGTAAGTGCAAAAAGTGGTACAGCAGTTCCTACCTGAGCAAGAGGCTGTACAAGCTCCCTTACATACTGTGAAGCACAACTGGTCGTAATATCCGTATTATCGATAAGTGTCTGAACATCTTTCTTGCTTAAGCCCGTAACATGTACACCAATGATTACCAGATCAAGATTCTGTTCCTTTTCAAGCTCCCTTAGCTCTTTTGCAGTTTCCGGGAAAGTTACAGTTACTGCAATTCTTTCGTTTCCAAGATCAGCAGCTTTTTTCACACCTGCAACTGGATCCATTTTTGCAGTAGAAGGATCAAGTACAATTCCGTCCCTTTCTGTAATTCCTTTTATGATCCCTTCAATAGGTTCGGTTTCCACAAGTCCGGACATCCTTCCTCCCATTCCCTGTACAAGGGCTGGATTGCTGGAAATTACCGTACCGGCACCTTCACAGGCTGTTACTGTAGAGTCAAGTAAACCCCTGCTCAGGCCTGTCATCATTATTTCGCTTGCACCAAAACCTACAAAGTCCTCTAGTTCCAGACGACGTTTATCAGTGAACATCCCGAAATCTCTTATTCTGAACTCCATGTTCTTTCTGACATCTTCAGGGGTGATCTCTTCAATTCCACGCAATTTGGCAAAGATAGGACACCATTTTATTTCGGGTTCACCGACTTCGACAACTTCTCCATTCTTTACGACTACTCTTGTTTTTCCAACTAATTCCATAATATGAGGCATGATTGCACCTTTTTTTCAGATCTCATTGAACTCAATATCCAGGCTACCTGATTTTTTCACAAGGGATTTTGCAAGGAAGCCAGCTTCCATCCTGCAAAGATTGAGGACTGCACAGGGTACAAGGCAATTTGCAGAACAATCCGCCTCATGTGCCCTGTCAATAACATAATTGTTTTTAATATCCAGAATATCCATCATGGGTACTTCCATGTGAGAGATCCTTTTAATCTTTTCACAAGGAGTATCAATGTCAATAATAATCTTTTTTCCTTCTTTGTTTCCACGTATCTTGTGAACAAAACCACAAACATTGGAATTTACAGTAAATTCTGCCAATTTGTCACCTTTTGTTTCAATAATTGAGTTTTCCATTTAATAGTTATCTACTAATCAGCATTGCTTACTTATACGTAATCATGAGCACTAATAGGCAGCATGCAATTATCAAGCATCAAATGAAGAAAAAACACTTGCATAAATAATTTCGCTTATCAGATCAGGCCTTGAATGAGAAGGTTAGTTTTCTATTCAATACAAATATCGACATCTTCTGAGGATATGAGAAGATGTCAGT
>JAASSR010000069.1 GCA_021767785.1 Methanolobus sp. | reverse complement strand
TTCCAAATCTATTTTAACGTTTAATCTGATTTAGCAGTGGAAACTATGTTCGAACTGTTGGAAATGCTGACCATCGGATTTATCCTTGGATTGACAGGGGCACTTGTACCCGGACCCATGCTTTTTGTGACAATAGACACATCCCTGAAAGAAGGATGGAAAGCAGGCCCCGAAATTTTTGTCGGCCATGCCATACTGGAATTTATGGTTTGTCTCCTGATAATCTACGGTATTACAGCAGTGAGTGACAGCACTCTTATGGCAATATCCATATTAGGCGGAGTCACACTTGTCATATTCGGCCTAATGACAATGAGAAGCGCAAAAGATGCAGCAGATTCGATGCATGAACACAACAAAAATACCTCCAGACCGGTGCTTGCAGGAGTTGTTACATCAGCCTCAAATCCCTATTTCTGGATATGGTGGCTTGCTGCCGGAAGTGCACTTGTACTGCATGGTCTGGAGATCGGCCTGATCGCAGCAGTGATGTTCATGGCAGGACACTGGCTTGCAGACCTGGGATATTTTACTATCGTTTCCACATCGTTCAGTAAAGGAAAGAAGCTCATGTCCCCAAAGGTTTATGAAAGAGTGTTACTTTCTTGCGGTTTGTTTCTTATCCTGTTCGGGTCATGGTTTATCATAGGTACGTAAAAATGAAGAGAAGTTGCATTAAAGTTCTGAAGAAAAAAGGGGAGCAACTACGCAGATTACTGCTGGAAATGAACCTGCTGGATAATTCCGCACGTATAAGCTCAGAGGGAAACTATCTCCTGCTTCCGCTCACACGAAAACCTGAGGAAGCGGAACTGAATGAGCTCCCGGAAGTTTTTGAGCTTACAGAACATGAATTTAAGGAACAGAAAGGCCAGCTTAAACTCGAAGATCTGTTGGACAATGTACCTCATTTTGAAGTTGTGGGAGATATCGCACTTATAGAAGATGACGTTGCTGAACCGGAAAAAGTGGCACATGCCATCATCAAGGTAAAAAAGAACGTAAAGACAGTTCTGGCCGCGACAAGTCCTGTTGAAGGAGAATTCAGGACCCGCAGGTTCAAAACCGTAGCAGGTGAGGAAAGGACATCCACGATCCATAAGGAATACGGAGCCAGGTATCATATTGATCTCGAGAGAGCATATTTTACACCACGCCTTGCCACAGAACGCTCACGTATCCTTGAGCAGGTTAAAGAAGGCCAGACAGTTGTGGATATGTTCGCAGGTGTAGGACCATACAGTATCATGATAGCAAGAAAAAGTCCTGATATCCGGGTAGTGGCAATTGACAAAAATCCGGATGCAGTTGAGTTCCTGCGCTTTAATACAGAACTGAATTCCGTGTCCAATGTGGAGGCCATAGAAGGCGATGCAAATATTGAAGCTGAAAGATTTGCCGGAATTGCAGATCATGTGATAATGAACCTGCCGCACAACGCAAAAGAGTTCCTGGATGCAGCTATAAGGCTCTGCAATGAAAACGCAATTATCCACTACTATGACATCACCCCAGAAGAGGATCTTTTCGATAGTTCCCTGAAACTTATAGAGGAGGCAGCAATGAGAGCGGGCAGAAGGATGGAAACAATAGATACAAGAATCGTCCGTTCCTATGCTCCACATCAGTTAAATGTGTGTATTGAAGTGAAAGTAATATAAGAATAAGGACATAAACGAAGAACTATAAAAATAGTGTAAAGCGAAATAATTAAATCATTATATAGAATTATAGTGTCGTTCACTTATGCCTCTGTGGCTTAGCGGTATAGCGGCTGATTCGTAATCAGCAGGTCGGGGGTTCAAATCCCCCCGGGGGCTCTTAATTTTAATTCCCGGATCTTAAAAACTATACATATATAACATAGTTCTGTTAATTTCATATCTGCAGATCAATCTTTCCTGTTTTATCAAATACCGAATATTAAAAAGTTTTATCTGATATGCGCTCATTTTTATTATTGGTGGTATGGAATCTGATAGTATTAAGATAGTCGGCACAATTTCATTATATCTTTTAATGATGCTAACTATTGCTTTGATAGCCGGACTTAGTAGTATCTAAGGAAAAAATAGAAATGAAACAATGTAAGTAGTAATTGTTTTGTACTGTTCTTACGCCGGATGCCCTTGTTTCAATCAGAATTATCAATAATGTAAACCAACTGAACAACATTACGCAAAAGTACTGACACCCCTTAATCCAGTACTTAGAGAAAATTAGGAATGACCATATTATTGCTATCTTTTTCACCTTTTTTCCTACTCTTGAGAAGATCAATTACTTTCTTTTTTGCACACTCTTTTTTAATCTTCTCTATTCTTTTGAAATTATCAGAATTGTATTTGAAAGTGGTGCATTTGAATAGAACTGAAATATCCCCTAATACTTTTTTATAAACTAGATTTAGACCCTTGCTTGTTAGTATTGAATCTTCTTCATTATAGAGACCATTGTTAACCAGATACAGATAGTGCCCGGTAAAATTCTCCAGAGAGATCTGTAGAATTTCCAGAATATCGGATTCAATATCATAACCCAGATAAAGGCAGAACAGAACACGTATTTGCATATCTTCTTCTTTATTCAGAATCCCATAGAATGCAATAATAATAGAGTAATCGTGTGATCTTAATAAAATATGCGAATTGTTTCCTGTATAAAGGATCAGGTCCATACTGCAATAATTTTTGCATATGTCAACCTCTATCTGTATAATTTTGCGTACAGGCAGGAAATCCTTAATGTCCACCATCTCAATATTCCCACAAAGTGTCGAGTTGCCTGATTTCCAGATCATTCTGTTGGTTTGACAACTCTCAAAAGTACTATCCATACAGTCCCATACTTTTTTCAGATCGTCAAATTTGTCATGAACATCGCAACCTATCTTCTTTTTTTCAGCACCGCGTACTTTATTAACAAGCTTTGAGCCCAGGGAAGTGATAGCAGCATAATCATCAACCAGTTTTTTTGCTTTCAAGGAAGAGAAGGTCTTATGTAATAATTCATCATTTCCATCAAAAATAGGCACCAGTAGATCCATATTATTGACACCTGAAGCCAGAAGACATAATAAACGGATCTCTTCCGGTTTCATGCTACCTACAAGAGGGTCGACTTTTAATCCCAGAAGACTGAGAAGCATATATTTTATGTTAGAGATATCTGTTTTTTTACCGGCAAGTACCATAGAATTCAGTACATCACCTTCACCGATAAAAGCAGCTTTTTTATAGTCGATGACAATTACCGCAGCATGCCTGCTTGAATTCTGGATTTTATTGATGATAGCCTGTGACAGAGGACGATCTACAAACAGGATATCTTCCAGTTTTATTAAGATATTTCTTGTATCACTATGGACCTCCAGATATTCATCTGTCAGATTTACCTTCCAATGTGCCCATTTTGTATTATCGATATAGAACATAGTGGAGATGCGAGGTATATCAGCAATACCCATGAAATCCATTTCAGCATATATCATTGAAATCAACCCTTTAATACTAACAAAAGCCACATTTTCATTTTGGATACAAAAAAAGCAGCATATTAGAGATAAAAATCAGTATATATATAAATAATGTATCAAAAAAGTAAAGCAGATACAATACAATTTTTATTACAGGTAGAGATTTTATTTATGATACTTATATATACTATTTGCTAAAAACAAATGAGTGCAAATATTACACACATAATGATGTTCAGACTATAATACCACAAATAAATATAATAGTATACAATACAAATGAAAGTGTATAAAATCAATATCGCATCTGAATGAAATCTATATACCTGAAATAATTGTGTCACAAAGGTGAAAAGTTGTCTGAGAATAACAACGGATCTGAAATGGAAAATACAGATGAGGATATTTCAGGAAATAAAGCAATATACAGAGCTCTATTCAAAGACAATAAGGGAGTAATGTTGTTAATAGATCCTGGAACTTTAGATATTATAGATGCAAATAATGCAGCATGCAAATATTATGGCTGGACATTTGAAGAGATCACGAGTAAAAAGATATACCAGATAAATGATCTATCTGAAGAAGAGTTAAAAAAGGCACTCGACAAATCAAAAAATAAAGTAAAAAATCATTTTTTGTTCAATCACCAACTTGCCAGCGGCGAAAAACGTGATGTTGAAGTATACAGTGGTCCGGTATCTGTTGCGGGAAAAATTCTGATATACTCAATTGTTAGTGACATAACTGATAAAAATATTTCAGACAAAAGGATAGAAGAACTAAATGATCTGAATAAAACTATTCTTGATTCTTTAGATTCAAATATTTGTGTGCTCGATGAAAAAGGTAACATCCTGATAACAAACAAAGCCTGGGATGATTTTGCTATCAATAACTCTGCTGACATTGAAAAAGTAAGTGCAGGTACGAACTACATTGAAATATCAAAAGCATCAAAAGGTGAAGATCGAGAAACAGCATTAAAGTTTGTTAAAGGAATTGAAGATGTTATTGCAGGATCTATTGATAGTTTTGAACTTGAATACCCATGTAATTCACCTGATGAAGAACGCTGGTTTGTGGGCAAAGTCCATCCCTTTGGCATAACCAATAGTTTTCCACGCAAAGTTGTCATATCCCATATAAATATTACAGATCGCAAAAGAATCGAAAAAGAGATTCAAAAAAGCGAGATAAAGTTCAGAAGGTATATAGACAATGCTCCTGAAGGTATTTTTGTTGCAAATGAAAAAGGTTCATACGTTGAAGTGAATAAAACTGCATGTCAGATGACAGGGTATTCGGAAGAAGAATTACTGGAAATGAATATCTTTGACATTACCCCGGTTTCAGACCATGAATACCTGATAGACAAATTCAACGAAGTTAAAAAAGAGGGTCAGTGAATTTCGAGATCCCTTTTGTAAAAAAAGACGGAACCAAAAGATGGTGGAGTATAACAGCTGCAAAGATCTCAGATGACCGGATAATTGCATTTAAAAACGACATAGAAGATAGAAAAAAAGCTGATATTGAAGTGCTGCAGACACTGAATACCTCTCTTCAAAAAGAAAAAGAAATACAGGAGCTTTTGAACGTAACAGAGCTCATCCTTGAGACCAATGATTTTGAAACAGTAGCAAAACACATATTTGATGCATGTGCACGGACCATAGGAGCAAAAGCCGGATATGTGGCACTTTTATCAGAATCAGGAGAAGAGAACGAATTACTCTTTTTAGAAGATGGAGGACTTCCATGTTCTGTTGATCCGGATCTTCCAATGCCTGTCAGAGGTTTACGTGCTGAATCATATAAAGCAGGAAAAGTAGTATATGAAAATGATTTCATGAACAGCAAATGGGCAAAATACATGCCTGAAGGACATATGGACTTGCCTAATGTTCTGTTTACACCATTGAACATAGAAGGTAAAACTGAAGGAATAATGGGTTTTGCTTATAAAGAAGGAAATTTTGATGAAAACGATGCCAGGCTTGCAAAATCATTTGGTGAATATGCCGCCATCGCACTGAAGAACAGCAGAAATTACGAGTCACTGGAAAAAAGTAAGATCAAAGCAGAGGCATCGAATATTGCTAAATCAGAGTTCCTGGCCAACATGTCTCATGAGATCCGCACTCCCATGAATGGTATTCTTGGTATGACAGATCTACTTCTGGATACAGAACTGAGTGAAGAACAGAGAAATTATCTGGAAACTGTAAAAACAAGTGGCATGGCACTGATAGAACTGATCAATGATATACTGGACATTTCAAAGATAGAAGCAGGAAAATTGGAACTCGAGAATATTGAGTTCAATCTACAGGACCTTCTGAAAGAACTTGACTCATTACTGTCCCTGAAAGCTTCTAACAAAGGGCTGAACTTTAAATGTAAGATTAAACCCGATGTTCCCATACATATCATAGGGGACTCGACCAGGCTGAAACAAATACTGACAAACCTGCTCGGAAATGCTATTAAATTCACAGAATATGGAGAAGTTTCAGTTAATGTCGATCTTGAATCAAAAACAGAATCAAAAGCCGTTCTTAAATTCTCTATAAAGGACACCGGTATAGGTATACCTGAAGATAAAAAAGATCTTTTATTCAATAAGTTCATTCAGGCTGATGGTTCAACATCACGTCGTTTTGGAGGAAGTGGTTTAGGACTTGCTATTTCCAGACAACTTGTTGAAATGATGAATGGAGAGATAGATTTTAAAAGCACAGAGGGAAAAGGTTCAGAATTCTGGTTCAGAATCCCTTTTAAGAAAAGTCTGAAGTATGGAGAAGGAGAAAAGGAACTTTCAGACATTGATAGAAAAAAATCATTTATTAATGATGATGACGGAAATATGCGGGTTTTGCTTGTTGAAGACAATATAACAAACCAGATAGTAGCACAAGGTATGTTAAAAAAAATAGGTGTTGATGCCGACCTTGCAAAAGATGGCTTTGAAGCCATAGATGCTCTCAAAAGAATGCCATATGACATTGTACTGATGGATGTGCAAATGCCTTTGATGGACGGATTGGATGCTACCAGACATATCAGAAATGAAGAATCATCAATCCTGGACCAGAACATTCCTGTTATTGCAATGACAGCACACGCAATGGCAGGTGATAAAGAAAGATGTCTTGAAGCCGGAATGAACGATTATATTTCAAAACCTTTTTCATTAGCTGAGCTTAGAAAATTAATAGAAAAATGGACAAGGATATTATCCGAGGATGTTCCCGGACATGAGCCATCTGTAGAAGAAGGTAAAATTTCCACAGAAAAAATAGTATTTGACAGTGAAATACTTATGGAAAAGACCATGAATGATGCGGATCTTGCGAAACATCTTGTATCTATTACTCTTAAGGACATTCCAGATCAATTTAATAATTTAAAAACAGCTATTAATGAAAATAAAAAAAATGATGCTGAGAATTATATTCATACGCTGAAAAGCTCTTCTGCAAATGTTGGTGCTCTGGCATTTCATGAAACTATCAGAAAAATTGAAGAATTATGCAACGAAAATAAACTAGAGAAATCCAGAACTTTGATTCCGGAACTTGAAAAAGAATTAGAATTATTTAGATCGCATTTAGAGAAATTCATAGATGAGTAAGTTGAAACTAAATTTAAGATATAAGATAGAGATCATATCATGAGGAGGATAAATAATGGATGACAATCTTGAAGATCTAAAAAACAAAGCAGAAAAACTCCTTCAAGATGAATATGATAATGTTGAAGATCTCTCCAATGAAGATATTAAATCCATTATTCATAACTTCAGGGTCCACCAAATAGAACTGGAACTCCAGAACGAAGAACTAAAAAACATCCAGGAAGAACTTTTACTTCAACGCGAAAACTATTATAATCTTTTTAATAAAGCTCCGATAGGTTATGCCCTGCTGGACGAGAACGGTTTCCTGAGAAAAGCAAATAAAATACTGTGCGAAACACTTGACATTCCTGAATATGAATCTATAAATGAACCATTGTCAAAATATATACTGGAAGAAGACAGGGGCATCTATATGTCCCGTTTTAAGGCCTTTTTCAAAAAACCTGAAGGTAAGACACTGGAATTGAGGTTAAAAGGAAAAGATGAAAAGATTTTTTATATGGAAATCAAAGGGAGGAAAGAGACAAGCAGTCTTTTTAATTTATTAAAAGAAAGCATTGAAGACCCATGTAGTTATATAATGGTTACCTTCAATAACATAACCGCCCGGAAAAAATCAGAACAGAATTTTAACATCTTTTTTGAAACCCTGGATGATATTGTAACAGTATGCACAACTGAAGGAAAAATATTGCATACAAATAGAGCATTCAACGAGAAACTCAATTACAACGAAAAAGAAATAAAAAAGATGCATATTTTAGATCTTCATCCCGTTGAATACCAGAAAGAAGCTGAAAATATATTAGATTCGATTTTCAGAGGAGAAATGGATTGCTGCCCACTGCCCCTTCAAAACAAGTATGGAGATCATATCCCTGTAGAAACAAGGGTATGGTTTGGAGAATGGAACGGCCAGCGATGTTTGTTCGGAATTTCCAGAGACCTGTCTATACAGCAGGCAGCTCTGAACAAATTCCAGAAACTCTTTAATAATAATCCAAATCCTATCGCTGTATCTTCTATGGAAGGAAAATATCTTGAAGTCAACAACGCTTTTTTGGATAAGCTTGGATTCCGGAGAAGTGAAGTGATCGACCGGTCACCTAAAGAAATTGGAATTGTCGTTCAACCGGAAATACATAAAACTGCTTTCGAAGAACTTCAAAAAACAGGTTCTTTTAAAGATATAGAGATGGAAATCAGGAACAAAAATGGCGATATCCTTTGTGGTCTTTTTTCAGGTGCTATTATAGACAACCATGGAAATAAAAGTCTCATTACCGTTATGTCGGATATCACCCTGCAAAAACGTACTGAGATGTTATTAAAAGAGAAAGAGGATTTGTTACAATCCATAGTTAACACCCTTCCAGGTACCCTTAATGTGATAGATACAGATTATAATATAATTACTATTAATAACACAGATTTCAGATTGAAATTAATTGATTACAATTCCTTAAATGACATTATCGGTAAAAAATGTTATGAGATATTCATGAAAAGGGATGCTCCCTGCCCCTGGTGTAAAGCACATAAAGTTATTTCAAGTGGCGAAATAGTATTTGATGAAACAAATCCTGATGATATGAGGGAGATAAAAACAGGAAAAGCACTCAAAATATCCTTAAGTCCAATTAAAGATGATTCCGGTAATGTCAGGGGAATTGTAGAGTATGGATTTGACATAACAGATCTAAGAAATGCCAAAGCAGAAGCAGAAGCAGCAAACAGAGCCAAATCAGAATTTCTGGCCAATATGTCTCATGAGATCCGTACACCGATGAACGGTATTCTTGGTCTGACCGATCTGCTTCTTGATACTGAACTGAGTGAAGATCAACGACATTATCTGGAGACTGTGCAATCAAGTGGTGAATCGTTACTTGAATTGATAAATGATGTACTTGACATTTCAAAGATAGAGGCCGGTAAACTGGAGCTGGAAAAGGTTGAGTTCAATTTGAAGGATACACTGGATGAAATGATGAAACTTCTATCTTTCAAAGCTCAAAAGAAAGGACTTGAATTCAACTGCGGAATCGAAAAAGATGTTCCTGCATATTTAAAGGGGGACCCGGGAAGATTAAAACAGGTACTTACAAACCTTGTCGGGAATGCCATCAAATTCACAAAGCATGGTGAAGTAACTACGAATGTAAAATTAGAAGCTGAAACGAAATCCAGTATAATGTTACGTTTCTCGGTTAAAGATACTGGTATTGGCATACCAGATAACAAAATGGATCTTTTGTTCAATAAATTCAGCCAGATAGACGGTTCAACATCCCGCATTTATGGTGGTACAGGACTTGGGCTTGCCATTTCAAGACAGCTTGTGGAAATGATGGAGGGTGAAATTGGTGTCAAAAGTAAAATGGATGAAGGGTCAGAGTTCTGGTTCACAGCTAAATTTGATAAATTGATAAAAGATAAAAACAAATGGATTCAGAATTCCAGTGTTCAGAGAGGGACGGATCCTTCTACACAGAAGCCTGAGAACGGAAATCTGAAAGTGCTACTGGTAGAAGACAATCTTACAAACCAGATGGTTGCAAAGAGTATGCTTCAAAAACTCGGTTTTGAAGTGGATGTTGCCATTAATGGTTTTGAGTCCATCAAAGTTCTAAAAACTCTTCCATATGATATTGTTCTGATGGATATACAAATGCCTGTAATGGATGGATTTGAAACTGTGCAACATATCCGGGATGAAGAATCTGCAGTCCTTGATCAGAACATTCCTATCATTGCAATGACAGCACATGCGATGGCAGGCGACAGAGAAAAATGTTTTGAAGCTGGTATGGATGACTATATTGCAAAACCTTTCTCATTAAAAGCACTTGGCGAACTGATGGATAAATGGTCACTTAAAATAAAAGAAGAAAGCTTTCTTAAAAGTAATTTAGATGGAGAGCAGCATACATCGGTTTCATCTGAACTGATTTTTGACAGGGATTTTTTAATGGAGAAAATGATGGGAGATAAAGATCTGGCCGGACATATGATCTCTGTTTTTCAGAAAGAGATACCAAAAAAAGTAGATGCCTTGAAAGAATTTATTTTTGAAGGGGAAAAAGAAACTGCTAACATTTATGCTAATAAAATGAAAAAATCCTCTGCAAACATAGGTGCCTTTGCTTTGAGTAAAGTTGCAGGAAAAATAGAAGAAATGACAAAGCAAGAGAATCTAAATGATGCTGAAACTCTGATTTCAGAACTGGATCATCAATTAGATCTGTTATTGAAGAATTTACATAAAGCCAATAGATAATTTTTCAGGAGCTAATACAAAAAGTTTATTCATATTCATTATTTTCCGGATCAATCGGTATCTCAAAAATAAAGTTACTGCCTTTTTCAGGTTCGCTTTCTACCCAGATATTACCACCGTGCATCTTAACAAGTTTTTTTGTCAAAGCCAGTCCAAGCCCTGTACCATTATATCTTCTGGAAATAGAACCATCGATCTGTACGAATGGATTAAATATAGTTTCACGTTTTTCAGGATCTATGCCTATTCCTGTATCTCTTACTGAAAAAAGAATTGTGCGATTTAGACTCGTAACCTCGATCTTCACCAGGCCACCTTTATCTGTAAATTTAATAGCATTGTCCAGCAGATTATACAATATGGTTTTGATCTTTTCTTTGTCGGCAATTACATTTATTTTTTGATCAATTACTATATTCATTTTGATGTTCTTTTTTGATGCTTTCAGTGAAAGTATATCCACAGTATCATTAACAGCATTGTTGATATTGAAAGATTGGAAATTAAGTGTCAGATTGTCATGTTTCATATCCACATATTCCAGTATCTTATTAACAACATCTAAAAGTTTGTAACCGCCTTCTTTAATGTGTTCTAAATAAGACCGATGGGAATCGGGCAGTGGTTCACTATCTTCACTGAGTATCAGATCTGAAAAACCCAATATTATATGTAAAGGTGTTTTTAGTTCATGGGAAACGTTCTTGAACATTTCATCTTTCATACGGTTTGCTTCATCGGCAGCAACCTTCGCACATACAAGAGCTTCCTCTGCTTTAATTCTTGGAGTGATGTTCATCTGGGTCCCTATCAAACGATGAGGGATTCCGTTTTCATCAATATCATTGGGTTTACCTTTCATCGAAACCCAAAACCATTCTCCAGAACTGTGTTTTAACCTCAGGTCCATATGCAATGGTTTTACTTCAGTGATCGACCTGTTCAATGTTTCCATAATAATTGGCCTGTCATCAGGATGAGACTTGCTGATAAATATTTTCAGATCATCGGATAGATCCTCAGGTTTGTATCCAAGCATCTCATAGACCTCAGAACTAACCCATATCTGATTTGTATCAAGATCAAAATCCCACAAACCGGTAGATGACGCTTCCATTGCAAGAGCAAGGCGTTCGTTGCTCTCTTTGAGGGTTTTTTCTGTCTCTTTGAGCTCACTTATATCCAGTGCCACACTCAGAACAGCATGTTCACCTTTCCAGTTAATGAGCTTTGTACTGACCTGTAATGGAAACTTTGTTCCATCTTTTTTTAGATGACATACTTCAAAGGATGCAAAACCCTGATCCATTATCAGTTGCATTCTTTCCGGTATTTTCCTGGCAGTGTCGGGATGATCCAGTTGTTGAAGATTAAAATCTGCCATTTCATCTTCAGAATAGCCATGTATTTCATAGGTACGTTCATTAGCATATAATATATTACCTTTAAGATCATGAACTGTGACAGAAGCAGGAACAGTTTCCATCATACTTGCAAGGATCTTCAGTTTCTCTTCTGTTTTTCTCTGTTCGGTAATATCCTGATGCATTCCTATGCATTTAACAGGTATACCATTCTCATCAAATACGAACCTTGACCGGGATTCCCATATTCTTTCAATACCATCGGGACGAATTATGCGGAATTCCATTTGCCATGTTTTGCGCTGCCGGATCATCTTCCTTATTTCTTCTTCAACAAAGCTGCGATCATCAGGATGTACCAGTGAGTGTATAGAACTATTCATTTTTCCGGAAAACTCATCTTCTGAGACACCAGCTAAAGATAGCATATTGCGGGAATATTCTAACGAGTCATCTCTCAGATCCCACACAAAAGAACCTATGCCGGCAATATTCTGGACATCATTAAGAATTTCTTCTTTTTCTTTTAGATCATTCTCTATCTTTATCCTTTCGGAAATATCTCTGCAGATGCAAAATATAAGTTTCTTATCCCCGAATTGACATCCAATTGAACTTATATCAACGTTAAAGTGAGTACCATTCTTACGTCTGTGAACAGTTTCAAATCTGTCTCCATCCGTACCGACCTTCATTAACATATCCAGAAGTTCTTCCCTTGTCCATTGTGCATCCCAATCCCATAAATGCAGATCCTTTATCTCCTCAGAGGAATAGCCCAGATTTCCGGCAAATTGCGGATTTGAGTCATATACTTTTCCACATTCATCAATGACAACTATCCCATCCCTTGATTGTTCTAAGAAAACACGGGTCCTTATGGATTCTTCTGCTAACTTCTTTTCTATCTTCTTTTTTTCAGTAACATCTGAACCCATTATAAGGTTTGCAGGTCCATCATTGAGCACAACAGGAACTGAAACTGATTCCATCAGTTTGAATCTCTTTAACATCGTGTGGGTAAACTGAGTTTACCTGCCATCAAGAATATCATAGTATTCCTACACTTCTCAGTTTTTAATCCATATGATCTCTTAAAAGCAGTCTTAATCTTGTTGTTCAATCCTTCAACAACACCATTACTGA
>JAASSR010000068.1 GCA_021767785.1 Methanolobus sp. | reverse complement strand
CATTAACTTACTTGCAAATACTAAAAGTGGAATCTTGAAACTAGAATAACTCAAATATGATTGAAAAACTATCCCTAGAAACATTTATGGATAAAAACATCATATATGAAATATTAATAAATTCAGATAGATACAAAAGAAACTAGAAATCATTGTTCTGAAAAGACATTTATCTGCAGAATTGAAAAATATAAATGAAGAGGTACAGGTATAAACTGACACTTATCAAATAAATTTAATCCACCATATATGCTGTCACATCTATCTGAGGTCTTGTATTTTATATGTAGTTCAAATTATGCCACTCTCAATAGGTTATCTGGTTACAGGTAACGTCAAAAAAATCGAACTCTTTAAACTTTGAAATAGTAATGCCTAGTAAAAATCAGAATACTAATATAATAAACATAAGCAGTCATAGTTAGAATTTTATGCTTCTGGCTCTGATATTTATTAATAGTCAAATATTAATTATTTTTACTGTTGACTATATTATTTGTACATTAAGTAGATATATATTAAACACATAAAATTAATTGATAATGTATATATACAGGAAAATACGATTATATATGGGAGTCATATTGATCAGTGGGGATTGGTAAGGCATCACTGTCTCTTTTTTTGAATATGCTGGTTCATGGCATGTCTGCCTTCGTGATAGTGGTCTCTATAGATGTAGATGACTCTATTGTACAATTTGGAGGGATATAAGTGAGGAAAATATACACATGGACACTTGGACTTTTAGTCTTGCTTTCATTAGCAATAGGTACAAGTGTGGCAGATGCAAAAGCAGTAGATACAGTTGGGATTGCTCATGCACAGTGGTATGATCAAGAATCTGGATATTATGCTATGATAGATGTAGAGAGTCTTGAAATAGAAAACGAAGTGAGTAGTCACACAGTTCTAGCAATGGTTGCTATCAGAACAGACACAGGATACAACTATTACTATACAAATGATGGTAGCGGGGAAGCTTCTTATATTAATATAAGCCGTAAGGATTTCGTAATATATGATATAAATTCTCCAAAATTATTAACTAAAATTCCAGTAACGGTAGAGATACATAATTTCGAAAATGAACTTCAGGATACGGATAACGTAACGTTAAAGCTCAATATTGTCTGGACAAATACAGAAGATAGAGTTACTGCACCTATTATGTTTGACCCTTCTATACCATATATTGTTAGAGGAGTTGAGGCTTATGAGAACTGTACAGCTACTGGATCAATAAGAGGTGACATAACAACTATAAATCTTGGGATAACAGAGTACTGGGACGCATTTTATATTGCCGGGTTCATAATAGACCCAAAAAACCTCTCTCCCTGATAATATCAACAAACAAATTGGCAAAGTTAAATTGCTTTGAGTAATAAAGTAAACCGGATTTATTTTTCCGGATTCTTCTTTCTTAACCCAACTTTGACAGTCAAAAGTAATAAAGTGTTCTTAGCTATGTAGTATTCGACCAAAAATGCCACAAAAACTAAGAACAAATGACATTATTCCCAATGAGAATATATGCTTTCCCATCGGAACCATCCTGACTGTAAACCAGCTTTATGACATCCTTGATTTTTCCACTGTTTTTAGCAAACACAAAAAGAATGGGATTGACATCAACAACCTGCTGAAAGCTCTTGTAAGCTACAAGCTTACAGATAATTTCAGCATAAGTAAAGCCCATGAATGGATTAACCGTGCTGAAGTGCTTGATATCTTTAATCTTCCTGAATTCAGTGAAAGAACTCTGTACAGGGTTCTTGAAACCCTGGGAAATAATCGTGAAACGATTATTTCCGATATCCAGGACAGACTGTTTGCAAGGTATGATTTCGAACATACCAATATCAACATGGATTGGACAAGTATTGTCCTCCATGGTGATAAATCGCCATTGGGTAAGTATGGCTATAGTCGTGACCATAGGCCAGATAAGAAACAGGTCACTTTAGGAATAAGTGAACTTGCAGACCCTATAAACGTTCCTGTCGGTATCACAGTTGAACGAGGTAACCTTTCTGACCAGACACATTTCAAGAGAACGTATCAGCAAGTTAACGGAAGACTGAAACAAGGGTCACTTGTTGTTTTTGATAAGGGAGCTCATAGTGTAGACAACACTGCCCTGATAAGGGCAGATGAGATGCATTATTTGACTGCAAGGAAACTCAATACAAGTGATGACAAGAAAATAGCAACGTTCTGGAAATGTTCTCCTGAGTTGATAGATCAAGAGAATGGAATCTATGGTCTGAAGATCATTAAACCAAGCAGTGTCAACTACTTCTATTTTTCAAGGAAACTTCAGAAGGAACAACTTGATTCTAAAGCAAGAAAAGTTATGAGACAAATAGAGGAAGCAAAAGCAATACAGGAATCCATTGACAAGAACAAAAAGCTTCCTAAAAGGTTCAGGATCAACAATGTCCTTGTTGATGTGACTTATTCTCTACAGACAAAACTAATGGAACTAGATGAACAGGAGGCTATTAAACTTCTTGAAGAACATCTTATTACAGGCAGAGAAGGGTTTTTCTGCTTGAAATCAAGCAAGAATTTGACACTAAAACAGGCTCTACAAACCTACAGAAAAAAGGATTCTATTGAGAAAATCATCAATTCTCTGAAGAATGAAATTGAGATCAAACCGTTACGAGTGTGGACGGATGCCAGCGTTTATGGTGCGGTGATCATTGGGTTCATTGCACAACTCTTCATATCGCTGATGCGATATGAGTTCAATGAACTCAAGCATAAGTCCACAAAATTCATCAAAAATAGCTTATTGAATTTGACAGTAACCGTAGATTTCATGAAAGACCAAGCAAAAAGATACATTTACGCTAACTTTGATGCCATAAATTCACTGATTTTAAGGCAAAAATGGGCAAAATCGTAGTAGTTTACGTGAAATTGTTTAAACTGTCAAATAGGTTTTCCTGACAAAAAAACGAAAAATTTGGATTGAAAGAGAAGACATTCTCTTCAACAAAGAGTGGAAACTGTCAAACTTGGGTTCTTAACAAAATTCTCAATTAGAATTAATCTTGCGTAAATAATTTTCACTTGAAACCTACGATTCCCGCATCTCCAACCTTTCCATTATATGAAAAGTAAAAAAGTAAGCTAAGCTCCTCACAGCCTGTGTATTCAAATCCAAAGTATCTGTTTCCCTAATCCTTTTCTGCATATCCCATAAAGTAGTCTTTGGAACTTCTAGCTCTTTAGCTTCAGAGATGGGCTATTTTGAGATATATCAGAATGCTTATATTCAGCATTTATAGTTCTAAGCATAATATAGCACTTTATAGCTATAATGAGTTCATAAATAATGTATTCTATAATAAAGTATCAGGCTTTAGATTATTATGCGTTGATTTTAATCTTATGAAGAAGAATACTATGATAAAAAAGTAGATTCTGATGTTGAATCAGAATCATGGTGTAGGTGGAACAGTTATTATTGAGTCAAAGCCTTCAAAAGCTGAACCTCCATACTCTTCAAGAAGATTACCCGTCAAAACCACTTCTGTGTTCCCTGCTAATATTCCAGTTTCTTGGGTTCTAAATTTAAACACTAAATCCTCATATCCATCTCCATCGAAATCATCAGTTGCCCATCTTAGTGGTTGAGCAGAAGCGGGACCAAAAGCCACTGTTACAGGATCTACAGTGGTTACATCAAAGGCTTCTGTGCCCAATATTGCAACTGAGATTATACCCTTGCTATCTGGATTGATTGCTTCTGGGTTGACATCAATATCTACATCAGAACCAGAAGTAGTTTCAACCATCAAACTTATGTCATCAATTTCAAAATGTCCTGGTCCTGTAAACATTTCAGGTACGTATTCAACGAAGCAAAGACGAACCGTTGAACCTGCATAATCTGACAAATCTACAGTATGACTCTGAAGTGGTAGAGCTGTTGTATTTGTCTCATCCCACATTAATCCTTCAACAATGAGGGTATATTCGGTTGATATAAGGGCATTTGTATCAGGGTCACGAATCTGGACCTCGAAAGTGCGTGGTTCAGCATTCATGCCCTCCAGAACCCAACTGATTGAATCCTTCCAACTTAAAGTAGCTGTTCCTAAAGGTATAGTAACATTTTGGTACATTATAAATTCTGATTCATTTGCACCGTCAAAACCATTGAATGCCATGTAGTTACCTTCTGGTGTAACATTTGTAAAATAATGATCCTCCTCAGGGTATGGAGGTACCACACCCCATGGACATAATGGTTCATCAGGATTTATAACAGTCCAACCCTCAAAAGTACCTGTTTCAAAACCGCCATTATTTATAACTTCAACTGGCGAAGCACAAGATATTCCAGTTATTATTAGCATCATAAATATGCCTAAAAATATATTGAATATCCCATTCATCTTCAATTTCATTTGATTTACTCCTTTTAAATTGTACAATGGAATCATCTACGTCTATAGAAGTCACTATCAATAAGGCAGGACATGCCAAGAATCAGCATATTCAAAAAAAGAGGCAGTGATGCCTTACCAATCCCCACAGACCAATATGAACTCCCATATACAATTTGCATTCAATCATATATAAACATTTGGAAATAATTGTATATGTAAATCATAGATATATATTATAAGTATAATATTGACATCCATGCTAAGAATAAAAATAATAAAAACAAATCAATCATCACACAAACTAATTATATTTAAAATTTATAATATTAATAAATTTTTTAATTTTCTTAATTTATAAAAATATCATTATCACTTATTTTGATTGATCAGAATAGTTATAGTGTCTCTTTCTTAATAAAATGTGTGTATCCAATAATTTAAAGAGTTTTTTGTCAATTTGAAACAGATAAAATTAATAAAAGAAATTCGGTTTTTTGACGTTACCTATTACCCTCAATAAGCTATCGGGATATAGTTAACAAGAAAAAACGGAACTCTTATTCTAAATTAATAATGTTCTTCTCATTGAACTACAAGAAAAAAAACGGAACTTTTTTGATTTTTAATACGAGTCGGTCATTTTAAGTAAATAATTTTTTAGCAATGTCCTGTATACCAGCATAAAACAGACATTTTGTAGAAATAATAATAACTGTTAAAATTAAAAAAGGAAATCCCAGATATAAAAAACAATCTGGGATATAGACTTTTCAATTATGAGTAGATGTTAACTGATATGCTCATTTCTTTAGTATAACCATTTCTACGTCATTGATCGAGTAAAAAACAGCCTCGTCGCTTGGTTCTTCGCCAATAAGCTCAACACCATCAAGACAAATTGATCCTGTAGCAATTGCCTCACTAAAAAGTTCTTTGGATTTATCTTTATAGATATTGCCGTTATCTTCTTTCACCATATCCATGTCTTTCCTGGTTGCAGAATATTCATCACAAACCCAGTCAACATTGATAGTTACAGGTTTAGACTCATATTCATATGTAAGATAATCTGTGACATTAAATGTAACCTCAGACAAACTTGCAGACGGGTCATTTTTTTTACTAATTGTAAAAACGTCTGTACCTGTCTCGGACTTATTTATTGCTGCGTATCCAGAGAAACTGTAATTGAGACCCCAGCCATATACATCAATGAATGTGTACTCATCATAGTCATTAACATACATGCAAATATACCCATCTGTAAAATCCCAGCATGCATATCCGCGTTCATAATTATAGTCATACTTTTCATTTGCTGCGCTTGCACTTGCGGCCATTAATAGTAAAACTATAAGGCCGATTGAAAATATATACGATCTCTTCATATTGATTCCCTTTTTATTTGTAGACCATTTAAGCCAAAGAAACGAGTGAAACGGGAACCTGCAAAAATAATAATTGGATAGAACACCCCCGTGCCTCATACAATTTCATGCATTTCACTTCTTAAAACCAACAGCTCATATTCTGGTCTATTAAACTACTTTATGTAATTATGAGATGATAAGAATATCTATATTGAATTTGAATAAAATAATATTTTAATTTAATCAACTAAGTTACCTAATATTTAATAATTTCTTAATTCTTAATATTATATTCAACTTCACAAATACATATATAATAACCGGTACTTTATGACATTGCCAACCTCTCCCTAACATGAGCATTCATAGTAAATGGCTTATCTGCTTCAGCATTCTTTTTCATGTAGTTAACAGTACCTTTTGAGAATCCCATACTCTTCCATTCAGAATATGAAATACTCAGTATTTTCTGCCTAACCTCTTCTGAATCCTGCCTTTCAATAGCATAAGCAGGCTTACTAAAATCAAGGGTCTTCCTTTTACCAACAAGATACTGAGCAAGCTCCCTAGTTTTCAACAATAAAGCATAACTCCATATGACCGATTGTTTCTTGTAGGGAACTTTCTTGTTCATCCAAGTCTGGAACTCCTCTGTAAGCTTCTTAGCTCCGAAGGTCTCAACCTGAGTGAATAGCTCTCAGTCCTTATGAAGTCCTTATTATCCATATTCCTGGACCTAATTAAACTGATAACTGAAAGATCAACAAGTAATCCATAACTACAAAAAACTTATTAAATTTGGCTTCAATGATTTTCTTGCTGGTGTTAACTGAGTTATAATGTAGTATTGTATGAAGTCCTATTTTTCCTTGTTCCTTAGGTCAACAAAATATTATTAAGTTGAGATAAGATTTCAGTTTTTTTGTACACCAGGGTTTTAGGGGAAATAATTTGAGATAAAAATATGGATATGTTGTGTGCAATAGAAATACCAATTCTTTCAAATTATACGATATCCAGCTCGTTTTTTATTGATTGATAACATTTCTCAAATATCTCCTGATTACCGCTGATCTCAAATATACTGTATCCGAACAGTTTTGCATATTCTTCTACCTTTTCATCGAAGTCTTTTACGTAAGTAAGACCGGTGTTAACCTTTGCCACTCTTGAATATCCAGCAAGGTCATTGATCATTTTTGACAGTTTCAAGGCTTCTTCAGGATTTGAATCAAAATCATAACCTGTCAGAGGGAACTCTTTCCATGAAGTAGCAAACATTGGTGTCAAAAAGAAAGCAGGCTCTTTAGTGTTTTCTGTTATTAATTTAAAGTAGTTTGAATAACCACCCACAGTTGCCGCAATGCAGTCATCGACGATTCTGCCATTATTATCCTTGAGTATACGTATTACACAGCCATCACTTTCCATAGAGAAATCTTTCTCTACCTCACCAAAAACATTTCCACAAAGACCGTAGAAAAGGAGGATTCCATTGGAAAATGTAATCATTTCTCTCATGTTTTGATAGACTTCAGATTTCAGTTTATTTAACAACATGTGGAGTGCGACTTCCAGGATGTTAACAACAATAGTCACTTTATTTTCATCAGTCTCTTCAAGTTTTTTTGGTATTTCATCAAGTGGTAAAATATCATAAAGAATATACTGCTCATCAAGTTTTGCTGTAAACTCACAAATATTTTCGTTTTTTACTATCAAAATATTGTCAATATCAGAATCATTGTTTAAAAGCCAAACAAGCTCATCCTGGAGTATTTTACAGCTCAGTATGCTTAATACAGTCATTTTCTCCCTCTGCTTTAAATTATATAGTTTCACAATATAAAATAAAATGTCTGGCAAATATACATTAATACATTCTTATAACCGAAAAATACCAGATCTAATCTTTTTTAATATCCAGTTTCCATCGCTAACATACCACATACATACCTCACTGTCATGAAAAGACATTTATCTGCAGACTTGAAATATAAATGAAGAGGTACAGGGTATACCACTGTCACTTGTCTAATAATTCCATGTTCAAGTAATCACGATTGAAATACTTTGTCTCATCAATCATTACAAAATTATTTGTGTTCCCAAGTTGTGTGCCATTCCATTTAATTTCCCATTTTAATCTTACCATGATAATCTACTTTTAAGGTATTTATGTATTAATTAGCCAATAAATTTATTAAGTAAGCATAAATGCAGTTAGTGGTTACTTGTTTAGAAATTAATATATCATTAACTATGAGATTGTATCAACATTATTGATTTAAACAAAGGGAACGATAACATCAAAACAAGATTTGCAATTTTTGAGGCATGTTCTGCAAGTCAAACACACTTCTAATCCGCAAAGGCTTAACATTCAGAACATGGAAGGAATAACACCAGTTTTACCGCTAGAGCCATCAGCGGGATAACTGCCTATGCAACTGATTTCAAAGTTTATAGTCTGTTCAGATTACAAGCTTTGAAATGACCCTCTTATATTCCTCTTTAGCCTGCTGCACCTTGTTAAGATAATGTGCACTCCCCACAGTTGCAAGTGCTCTTCCCTGTATAAAATCAGCAAGACTTTCAGTAACACCTTCTTTAATCATAACATTAAGATGCCATTTACGAATAGTTTTGGCGGAAACTCGTCCATATTGGAGTTTCTTGCTCACAGTTTTATATTTATCAGGAGACTGGAACGATTTAATATCCGATATATATGCGATTGGAAAGAAAATCTGAAAGGTTCGTTTATTGCCAGAAGAAAACTCTGAGGACGGATAATGAGCAATTTCTTCATCCACTACAACCTTTTTCTCATCAAAGCGTTGAAGCATCCGGTAAAGATGAATCAGTCGGTTTCCTGAACAGACCAATAACTTGAACAGTATTTTTAACTCATCAGAACAGGACACATATCCTTCCTGTACCTCCTCATCAGTGATGTAAACCTCTGTCACTCCAGACTTGGGAATCTTGACAAAACGCCTCCATTTATCAAGTGCATGTCCTGCTAAGATATCGATTTCTTCATCTTCACAGAAATTGAACAGGTTACGTAAGCCTCGAGATTCTTTATCCTTAAGCTTGAACTTTCTGAAGTCTTTGGGTCGATACACATCATTATCCTTGAAAAAACCCACTAGTGCATTGGTGTAGGCTTGCTTGGTCTGTTTTGAAATGTCTCTGTGCTTTATCCAGTTTTTAAAAGCGACTTCATTATTGTTCCAAAAGCTCTGGAGTCCTGTACACTGCACATGATTATTTATTGCATAGTATCTACTCGTGGCTTTTGCTGGTGCAATCACGTTGCTCGTTGCTGAAATATTCACACGGCTGAGATCGGATGTTCAAATCTCCCCGGGCCCATTATTCAGGTTCATTATAGCTTTCCAGAAGGAATCGAAAAACAAAAAGTACTTCCCTCCCCTACTTTACTTTCAACCCACACTCTTCCTTCATGAAGTTCTACAAATTTTTTCACAAGGGCAAGTCCTAAACCGGTTCCTGCATATTCATTTGTTGCATATGAATCCAGTTGTCTGAAAGGCTGGAAAAGTTCATTTATATCCTTTTCAGATATTCCGATACCTGTGTCCTTCACACATACCTGAACCATGTTGTCTGATGCACGTGCACTGACAGACACATTGCCTTTATCCGGGGTGAATTTTATTGCATTGCTTCCAAGATTGTAAAGTATCTGTTTGAATTTTGTTTTATCAGCATTGATCTTATCAACTTGCTCATCAACTTCAATGTTCAGTGTGATATTTTTATCCATAGCAAGAGGAGATATAAAGGTCCTTACTTCTTCAATGGCACCTGCTACTGAAAATATTTCATAACGGAGGTCCATTTTTCCGGCTTCGACCTTGGAAAGGTCCAGCACATCATTGATAAGCCTGAGTAAATGATTACCTGCACTTGAAATATGACTTACATACCTTTTCTGTTTTTCATCAAGACTGCCGAACATTTCATCGAGGAGTATATCAGAAAAACCTATAACAGAGGTCAGAGGAGTTCTCAGTTCGTGGCTCATGGTTGCAAGGAACTCATCCTTACTTCTGTTTGCAGCTTCTGCAACCATCTTTCCGTGCAGCAATGCATCTTCTGCCAGTTTTTGTTCGGTGATATCCTGGATAGTACCTATTACCGCATTTCTTTCCTGGTGGTATTCTGCAATAGAGTGAATATCACGGATAGCACCATCTATCGGTCTTCTAATTTTGAAATGAACATCATAAGGTACATTTTCTCCGATCAGTTCTCTTAAAGCTTCATCAAGCATCGGTCGATATTCGGGCAATGGTATTTTCTGAATGTCCGGAATACTGAAATCCTGTGGAGGAACACCATATATACGAAGAGCTTCTTCAGAAGCAACAACCTTACCGGAATTCAGATCGAATTGCCAGCTACCTATGCGCCCTATTTTTTGTGCAGTACGAAGCTGCATTTCTCTTGTTTTTAATTCGTCTTCGGCCTGTTTCCGCTCTGTAATGTCATGGACGATCGAATAAAGGAGATTGCGGGAATTGATCACAACCGGGCTGCTGTATACTTCAACATCCCGGATATCACCATTTGCAAGTTCATGTTTGAAAAGGAAATAATTTCTTTTTTCATTGATCGCATTTTTCATTTCAAGCCGGACCTTACCCGGGGACAGAGTATTAATTTCATATATCTTCTTTTGTTTAATCTCTTCACGTGACCATCCATAATACATGGATGCTGCAACATTGGCATCAACAATATCAGAATTTACAGGATCGATCAATAACATGACAGCTTTGTTGTGTTCAAATAAAGACCTGTAAGTATCGCCCATTTCTGGAAAATGATTACCTGCAATATAATCTTCATCAGTATGCTCTGATTCTTCAGAGTAAGAATGTTTACCACCATCTGAATATGAAGATTTCTTTGATCTGTCCATACGAACCATCCTGACTTTCCCTATCCATATCAGTGGTATTTTTGTATTTTAATACACCATTGATTCCTGATATCTAACTGATAAAAACAAATATTTTTACAATATACGACATAGCTATTCTGAATATCTTTTTTCTCTTTATAGTAAAAGAGTTTATCTTAAATAAAATGTGTTTTTGTTAAACAGCCGTATATAAAATATAAAAGAAGAAAATACAATAAAAAGATAAGAATTAAAATCTTGCGGATTTATGCACAAGAATATACATGGATTTTACAAAAAAAAAGAGGATTAAATGATCAATCCTCTAACTGAAAATGCCACTGACGATCATCCGGCCTGGATTCAGACACCTGTAGCCCGTATCCCTCTTTATAACGAGGAAGGTCTGCACTTGCATATTTTGGGAATACAAGGGAAACTTCTTTCTGGTATGTCTTTCCGTCAGGGCTCAAACTCACACGGAACAAAAGCTCAGGCTTACTTCCGTTTTTTACAAGGTCCGTACTGTTCACATTATTCACTCCTTTATTTAGTTCTCAACTTTATCCAATAACTTATCCTTGAATTCATCTTTTGGTCTAAATTCAAGTCTATACAAAGTTTCCAACTTACCTGAAATGGTCCAGTGTAATTTTGGAAACATCCTCAAACTCACCAACATATCATACAACACTAACTAATATAAACTATTTGGTTTACAAACAATTGTATTAATGATAATATTTGTATCCATAAATGTGTCCATCCAGCCAAAAAGATATATCCTATCAGGCAAACCTAAAACCATGAGCCTCTTATCAAAAAATGAACTCAGAGCATTGATTGACTGTGAAATACCACTTGTAGAAAATATGATTGATCCTGAGATCCAGCTTCAACCAAACAGTGTGGAACTTACTCTCAAAAGTATCGAGACATTTGTAAATTCAGGTGCCGTTGATTTTGATAATAGCGAAAGAGAGACACCTTCCACAGAACCTGTGGAATTTGACGATAAAGGTTGGGTCCATCTTGCACCGGGAGTCTATAAAATAAGCTTCAATGAAATAGTCAATATTCCACTTGATCACGCTGCTATTGCCAGACCAAGATCCAGCCTGCTCAGATGCGGAGCAAATATAGGGACGGCAGTGTGGGATTCCGGATACAGGGGCAGGAGTGAATCTATGCTTGTGGTTTACAACCCACATGGATTCAGACTTAAAAAGAATGCACGTGTCATGCAACTGCTGTTATTTGACCTGTATAGTGAACTCACAGAAGGTTATTGTGGAAAGTATCAGCATGAGAATTTATAATCATGATAGCCTGTGACACAGTGACAATAGCTACGTTAGGATTATCTACAATTAAAGCAATGACGCAAACATGAGTGAAATAGGTAAATCTGTCAGGATGGAAAGGATCTTCGATCGCAATACAGGGAATGCAATTATAATCCCTATGGACCATGGAGTAGGAGCAGGACCGATTCAAGGAATAATAGACCTGCCCACCACAGTTAACAAAGTTGCAGATGGTGGCGCCAATGCAGTACTTGGCCACATGGGCCTTCCAAAACACGGACACAGAGGTTATGGAAGAGATGTTGGCCTTATAATCCACCTCTCTGCCTCAACTTCACTTGGACCGGACCCCAATCACAAGGTAATTGTAACAACTATAGAAGAAGCAATTAAAGTCGGAGCAGACGCAGTATCGATCCATGTGAATGTAGGAGCAGAGGATGAAGCCAAAATGCTCCAGGATATGGGTAATGTTGCCCGTCAGTGTGATGAATGGGGAATGCCTCTGCTTGCTATGATGTACCCGAGGGGTCCAAAAGTAACTTCTGAGCATGATGTGGAATTCGTTAAACATGCAGCCAGAGTAGGAGCAGAACTTGGAGCAGACATTGTTAAGACAAATTATACAGGGGACATAGAATCCTTCAAAGAGGTTGTCAACGGATGTCCTGTTCCAGTAGTAATTGCCGGTGGCCCGAGAATGGAAACCGAAAAGCAACTTATAGAGATGATATATGATTCACTTCAGGCCGGAGGAAAAGGTGTAGCCATAGGAAGAAATGTATTCCAGTCAGAAGACCCAACAAGACTTGTATCGCATATTTCAAAGATTGTGCACAAAAGAATGACCCCGGCAGAAGTTTTCGAAACAGAATGATCACTTAATTCTTTTGTTCGTTCCAGTGGAAACAAGGGGGTTTTGCCTAAACCCCACAAACACATTTTATTACAGGCAGATTATCACCTTTTTTACAAAAAGCAAATTCTTCAGATCCTTATAGAAATCAAATATCATTTTAATAGAAAAATGTCCACTACACAGAGAAGAAAGAGTAGGAAGAGCAAGGCCAAAGTTGAAATGACCAATTGAATCATATAAGATGGTGGTACGATATGATATGATTTGATTGAGATTCGACCT
>JAASSR010000067.1 GCA_021767785.1 Methanolobus sp. | reverse complement strand
CCTTCTTTTTTCCCGGAAAAACCGTTTTTCAGGTGAGCATTGTCACAAAAGGGCTTCTTTTCAGAATCACCACATCTACAAAGTGCCATAGAATCCTTTGTTTCGATGAAAACACCTTTGGAATTCCTGAGTGTCGTAAGATTTTTCACAATGAATGGCCCGTCTTTTAAGACTTTAATGGCAGGTTTTTTATTACTATCCATAATGTTCTCCCGAAAGAACATTGTGCACAACAAATTTGAACTTTTTGCAGATTTTTGAAACTTAACTACTTTCTTCTTATTGTAACTATCCCCAGATACCCGTCCACTGTGACCTCATCACCATTATTTATAATTCTGGTTGCATCTGGTATCCCTGTCACACAAGGAATTCCGTATTCCCTTGCAATGATGGCACCGTGTATCAGCATGCCGCCTCTGCGTTCAACTATTCCACTTACCAGAGGTACGACAAATGTCATGTTAGGGTCAATGGCATCGCAGACAAGTATCTCTCCGAACTTTATATTGAAAAGATCATCATTTTTTGTGATTACATGTGCTATACCAGTAACAAGTCCTCTGCCTGCCGGTTGTCCCTGTATCTGTCTTTTGAAAAGTTTTTTACCGGCTACTTTATCTTTTTGTTTGTTATGTTTTCTGACTGCAGGAACATATGAGTCATCATTTAGAGCTTTCAGGATTTCCTGTTCATCAATTTGGTCAACAGGTCCGGGATCATTCAGTCTGCCAGAAATCCTTTTTTTTGCCTCGTTGAGCGAAATAAGATACTGGTGCTCAATTTTTCCAAGATGAATATTATCATCATCGCGCAAACGATAGCTAATCCGTCCTATTTCCAGCAATTCTTCAGCGAATGTCCTGTCTTTTTCAGGAAATGAGGAAAGGTACTGTTCTTCATGATCTGTAATCTCCTTTTCTTCGTGAATACTCTGTGCAGTTTTTGAAGCCATCTCTGCTATGATTTTTAATAGATCATCCCTGTCCCTGATCAAAGCAGAATGGCCGAATTCTTCAAGAAAAGTATTGATCTTTTTACTGAAAGTTTCATCAATGTTATTACTCTTTATTTTATCCGCTAAAGAAGGATCATTTCGTAACATCTCTGCCATTTTGGCGAGCATTTCATTCCTTCGTATGCTCAATAAACCTGAACCGGAAAGAAGGTTCATGAATTCATAAGGGTCAGATGGTTTTAACATATCATTATAAACCTGCCCGAAAAGTCGCATTCCATGAGCAAAAGGAATGAACTCATCTGTGTATTTCCGGTTCCACTGATCATAAATCTCTTTTCTTCGAATTATTTCCCTTAAAAGCTCTGAATTTGTCATATTTTCTGCCTTCAAAGAACTCAGCATCCTGGCATCCTCTCTCATCTCAGGGATAAGTTCATTTTCTATTTTAAGACGAAGCTTCTGCAGGTTATCCATGTTTCTTCTAAGAGAAAGATACCAGCGTTTTTCTTTGTCACCTGATGTTGTTATTGGTCTTGACTGGAGTATGTATATCTCATTGTCTTTTTTTGTCCATTCTATATCTTGTGGATATCCGAATAGATTCTCCAGTTTTATTGCAATATCATATAACCGGGGAATGTCTTTTTCATCCAGAGGAATTGTCCGGGAAATAGAATCCGAAGGTCTTTTAAGAGACGTTCCGGTATCCCTGAGATACACTATTCTTTCACGGTCCGAAGGACTGGAATATTGTAATATGGATGCAGTGTTCCTGTCGATTGTCCATCTGTCCGGTTCCACATCCCCGTCTACAAGTCCCTTATTCAGGCCATGTACTGCTTCGATGACCATCTGTTCCCCATTTTCCAGATCTCTGCTGAAAATTATACCTGATACTTCACCTGCTGCAAGTTTCTGGACAAGCACAGCCATTTTGCTGTGTTTTATGTCAAGTCCTAATTCCTTCCTGTACAGGAAAGCCGCATCAGACCACAAAGAAGCCCATACAAGTCTGATATGTTCCAGTATGGCATCCGTACCTTTAATGTTAACATAAGACTCATGAAGTCCTGCAAAGGAAGTCTGTGATGAATCTTCCCCGGGTGCCGAGGATCTGATAACCACTGGGGAATCAGTGAAACGTTCATCAAGGAATTCCAGAATATTATCTGCAAGGGATTCAGGTATTGGTGTATTGAGGAACATGTTCCTTATTCTAAGGGAAGTGTCCCACATCTCTTCCCAGCGCATATCATCAATGTTCTTTCTTGATAGTTCCAGCATGATCCTTCCTTTTAAAGAACTTGATTCGAGATATTTTTCGTATGCCTTTGTAGTTATACAGACATAGGACGGAACAGGTAGACCGGTATTAAAGATAGAGTGAAGTGAGAATGCCTTTGAACCAATGATATCTCTGTATTTCTCAGTTATATCTTCCATAGAAATGACAAGTTCTGTCATGTCATATCTATCTCCATCACATTCTGAAACCTGCTTGCAACAATGTATTTGATGACTTCCACTCTCATAAGAGCTGAAGAAGGGGAATTCAGGAAATCTTCAAGATAAGGATGTTTTTCCAGATAAAGTGAAGTAAACTCTTGTTTTTTTCCTACTTCACGGACATTTCCTTCAGCATTTACCGCAATAGCGTCCCTGAAATCGCTTTCCTTATTGGATCTGTTATCTATCATTAGCGATGTTTTTCTGGAAGAATGAAGATATGAGTATTTCCTCGTGGCTTTTGGGGTTACAAAAAAGATGTATTTGAGATCTTTACTTGTTACAAAGGCTATAAGATTGGTGTATGGCTCATTGTCATGACATGTAGCAAGAACAGCAAGTTTCTGCTTTTTCATAAGAGTTTTCAAATCTTTTTCCAGATTATTTACAGTCATTTACAAACCACCCGTTACAATCTTTCCAGAGAAGTGGAGCTTTGTTTATGCATTATTGATTGTTCTGTCAGACTATAATTATTTCTATTTTCAATTGTAATGTTATATTTGAATGGTCCGGATGGGGTAATATGGGATCTTTCGGGAAACTGGTAAATATATATTCGGAAATCGAAAATATAAGTTCACATAAAAAGATAGTGGATTTGCTGTCATCTTTTTTCAAAGAACTTGAACCAAAACAGGTCAGAGTAGCTTCATATCTTGCTCTGGGTACAATTGGCCCGAAATTTGAGGATATTGATCTGGGTATCGGGGATAAACTCATCATAAAGGCAATATCTTCAGCTTATGGTATTTCCCGGGAAAAAGTCGAAGAAGAATTTTCAATTCATGGAGACCTCGGAGATGTAGCTTCGAAGTTCAACGAAAGACAGAGAAGTTCTGTGGATATGGAAGATGTCTTTGCTCAGATGGTGAAGATAAGGGATGTGTCTGGAGAAGGAAGTCAGGGTGAAAAAATCTCTCTTCTTTCAGGAATACTTGAAAAATCAACACCTGAAGAATCAAAATACATAATAAGGATTGCTCTGGGGAAATTAAGACTAGGATTTGGAGAGAAGTTTCTTATTGAAGCACTTGCTGTGGCTTTTACGGATAAAAGAGATAATGCAGGAAAAATAGAGGACACCTATAATATCTGTACCGATATCGGTCAACTTGCCCGGTCACTGGCAGAACATGGTATTAGTTCCATGGGCCGCTTTTCAATAAAGTTAGGAAGACCTGTTCAGATGATGCTTGCAAAGAGAGTTGATACCATTGAAGAACTTGATCAGAAGTTTCCGGGAAAAATGGCAGCAGAGGAAAAATACGATGGAGAAAGGGTTCAGATACATGTCAACGGAAATGATATTGTAGCTTTTTCCAGAAGACTCGAAAATATATCATCTCAGTTTCCAGATATAATCAGTGCCGTAAGTAAAAGTATCAAGAGTGACAAAGCAGTTCTGGATGGTGAGATTGTTGCATATGATAAAGGCAAGATCCAGCCTTTTCAGAAACTTATGCAGAGGAGAAGGAAACACAATGTTGAGGAATATATTGAAAAAATTCCTGTTGCAGTATTTTTCTTTGACATTATATATCTGAACGGAAAATCCCTTTTAAAAAAGTCTTATCCTGAAAGAAGAAAGATTCTTGACGATAACATCAGGGAAAGCGACAGTGTCAAATTATCACGCAGGACGGTCAGCAGTGATTTCAGCAGAATAAGGGATTTTTTTGAAAAAAGCATTGAAAAAGGACTCGAAGGCATAATTGTCAAATCCGTGGAAAAGAAGTCAGTTTACCAGCCAGGAAAAAGAGGATGGCTCTGGGTTAAATGGAAAAAAGAGTATGCTGAAGGAATGAGAGAGACCTTTGACCTTGTGATAGTGGGCACCTATTTCGGAAAAGGTAAAAGAAAGGGGTCCTTTGGTGCTCTTTTATGCGCTGTCTTAAATGAAGATAAAGATCGCTACGAGACCTTTACGAAAGTAGGCACCGGATTCAGTGATGATGATTTCGATGAGATAAATGACTTGCTTGAGAAATATTTTATCGATAATGCTCCGGGAAATGTGAATATATCAAAGATGATGGAACCGGATAGGTATGTTGAACCCGCAATTGTCATCGAGGTACTGGGTTCCCGGATAACTACAAGTCCGGGTCACACTGCAGGAAAGGATAATTCGAAGAAGGGATTTGCTCTTAGATTTCCAAGATTCTTACGTATCAGATATGACAAAGGGCCTGTGGATGCCACCACAGTTGAAGAGATAGGTGAGTTGAAATGATCAATCGGGAGATTGCAGACCTTTTTTACGAAATCGCCGATATTCTGGAATACAATGAGGTTGAATGGAAACCCCGTGCCTACAGGAGAGCTGCCAGAAAGATCGAAGACATGAATGAAGATATAAGAAAAATCTATGAAGATGAGGGAAAGAAAGGACTGGAAAATATTTCCGGTATTGGTAGCAGCATTGCAGATCATATAACAGAATATCTCGAAACAGGAAAAGTTGAAAAATTCGAAAAGCTCAAAAAAGAATCACCTGTCGAGACAGGTAAGCTAGTGGAACTTAGAGGCCTTGGCCCTAAAAGAGTGAAAAAACTTGTTGAGGAACTTAACATAAAAACAATTTCCGATCTCAGGGAAGCTATAGAAGAGCACGAGATCAGAGAGCTGGAAGGATTCGGTGAAAAAACAGAAGAAAACATCCTTGAGTCTATAAAAATGGTTGAAAAAAGTCATGACCGCATGTTACTGGGAAAAGCCATGGACCTTGCAGAAGAAGTCCTTTCCTATTTGAAAAAGAAAAGTGATCCTGAGAAAATAAATTATGCCGGTTCACTGCGCAGAATGAAAGAAACAATAGGTGATATAGATGTGCTTGTTGTTGCCGGGGATCAAAAAAAGATCATGGAAACTTTTGTCAATATGGAAAATATCGAGAGAGTGGAATCAAGAGGGAAAACCAGAAGTACAGTAATTCTCAAAGGCGGGGTTCATGTGGATCTTAGGGTAGTTCCGGATGATAGTTATGGTGCTGCAATGCAATACTTTACCGGCTCAAAGGACCATAATATAGAATTACGCAACCTTGCTCTTTCAAAAGGCTATACGTTATCAGAATATGGTCTGTTCGATAAGGATTCAGGTAAAAAGATCGAAGGTAAAAGTGAAGAAGGGATCTACAAAAAGCTCGGACTTCAATATATCCCTCCTGAACTCAGGGAAAGCAGAAAAGAGATCGATGCAGCTTCAAAGAATGAACTTCCTGAATTGGTGGAAATGAGCGATATAAAAGGTGATCTGCATATTCACACAAATTTAACAGATGGTATTGATAGCCTTGAGGATATGGTGAAAACTTCGGAAGATGTTGGCTACAAATATATCGCAATAACAGATCATTCACAATCCCAGAGAACAGCCAGTGGAATGAAGATAAATGAAATAAAAGATCAATGGAAGGAAATTGACAGTATTAAGGATCAGTATGATATTAAGATCTTTAAAGGCTCTGAAGTAGATATCCTTAAAGACGGAAGTCTGGATTATCCCGATGACGTTCTTCAGGAACTGGACGTAGTGATAGGTTCCGTTCATTCGGGATTTAAATCCGGGAAAAAAGAAATGACTGAAAGGATAAATACTGCACTTGAAAATGAGTATCTGGATATTATCGGACATCCTTCAGGAAGAATGATAGGTAAAAGAACAGCCTATGAAGTTGATTTTGATTCTATATTTGAAACTGCTGCCAGTAATGGAAAAGTACTGGAGATAAATGCCCATCCCGACAGACTTGATCTAAACGATGGTCTGATATTACAGGCAAAGGATTTCGAAGTAAAATTCTGCATCAATACTGACAGCCATTCAAGGTCCCATCTTGATTTTATGAGATTTGGAGTAGGACAGGCACGCAGAGGTTGGCTGCAAAAAGATGATGTCATCAATACTTATTCCTATAAAAAATTAAAAAAGATGCTTCAAAAGCAAAAATGAGACTTTTGACGCCTCATATTATTGCTCAACTATTGTGTCTTTTATGCATGATCAGCAAAGATACGAACAACCCAAGAATTGCTGCTGTAACAAGAGGATTTGCAGTTGGCACTGCAGGTATTTCGACCCCATTTGTATCATCGTATCCGTAATATTCACCTGTATCACTGTCAATGACAAGGAGACCATGGTATTCTCCAGTTACGTAGGCAATATTACTGTAATAACCATACTTTGCAATACCCACATGCCTGCATTCCATAGTATTCCCGGGAATCAATGAAACATAAGGACAGGATATAGTTCCTTCTTTATCATCAACCAATGTGATATTTGTGAGAATAACATTTCCTGTATTTGTAATTACATATCTCCATTCAAATGTATCACCTGTTGGGATACCTGGAATCATTGTTGTTTCGGCATCATTTCCATTGGTGAATTTTTCAACACTTATAGAAGCATTGATATTAAGTGGAAGGAAATCAGTGTTGTTCGCATCAGGATCATATGGAATATCACAGAAACCATCATTGTTTGAATCCGTGCATGTCTGGCTGTAGCCTGTGCCATCAGGTCTGGCCCAGTAGTTCCCGCCAAGGAATAGTCCTTCTGCAATATTAGGACCTGGTGTCATGCTGATGTTCCATGTATTTTCCAGGCTTGTTCCTGTTATTTGAGTGTTGTTAGTGTTATTAAAATAGTTGTTATAGATACTGTTTCCATCACTATCTAAAATTTCAATGCCTGCTGCACTGTTATTACATATAGAATTACCATAAATAGTATTATCATTGGACTCCTGGATAACGATACCCTGATTGTTGTTATCTGCTATTCTATTCTTATTCAGAATACTTTTATTGAATCCGTAACCATATATGCCGTAGAAGTCATTGCCTGATACATTATTTTTATTCAATATGATATTGCTGGAGTTCAAAACCTGAATTCCGAAATGATCGTTCATGCTTGCAATGTTACTGATAAATTCATTATAATTGCTGGACGTCGAAACAATAAAACCTATATAATTTCCTATTGCTTTGTTGCCAAATAGTACATTTTCAGTGGAATTGCTGAGATATATACCGTTATGGGAATTGAAACTTACATTATTATAATTCAACGAATTATTTACTGATTCATAAAGACGTATTCCATCAAGATTGTTCTCATTTACAGAGTTATTCATCAGTATATTGTCATGTGAACTGCTGATGGACATACCAAGATTATTGCCTGATGCGTTGTTATCTATCAAAATATTTTGGATTGAGTTCTGCATCCTGATCCCATAATCGTTATCATATGCACTGTTGTTTATCAGCTTATGTTTTGGTCCTTCGAGATCGAATCCTAGTATATTCTCAGATGCAATATTGTCTATCAGATAGTTGTCTCCGGAAATTCCAATAGCTACGCCGGTAAGGTAATTAGAGATCGCAGTGTTGCTATCCAATGTATTGTTACTGGAATTCAGTAGCAGAATACCCATATCTATGTTATCTGAAGCATCATTTTGGTACAAAATATTGTTATTGGAATTGTTAAGGGATACACCATACCAGTTATTTGTCACATAATTATTGCTGATGTTACAATTATCAATCCCTGCACAATATATTCCTGAACAATCAGGATCAAATGCATCTGTGATATTAAGACCAGAGATTGTTACATTATTCCTGGTAACATTAAATACATGATCACTTGAGTTTTTAGCCTGAACTTTTGTATCTTCCGGATTTGCGGATTCTGATATAATGGCTACTGATTTATTAACATCTATATTTTCGGTATATGTACCTGGGTAAACAAGGATTATGTCATTTTCATTTGCAGAGTTTAAGGCAGCCTGTATAGTATTATAATCTTTGCCACCACTATCGTCTACTGTTATTACTATAGCTGATGTAATACCTGAAAAAACCATCAACAGAGCACAAGCCATCGCAATAAATATTTTTGCTTTCATCCTGAACCACCTCAATTTAAACCCACTGATCAGAATTACCAAATTAATTATATAATGTTGTTTTTGATATGAATTTGGAAACAATGAAAAGAAACATTGTTTCTGATTATGGATTAAAATAAATACAGGATAGTAGACCTTCTTCAGGAAGAGGGGAATATAGTTGGTATGACAGGTGACGGAGTAAATGATGCACCTGCATTGAAAAAAGCAGATGCAGGTATTGCTGTTGCCGGAGCTACGGATGCTGCAAGATCTGCTGCCGATATTGTATTTACGGCACCAGGAATATCAACCATTATAGATGCGATAAAAGAAAGTCGTAAGATATTCCAGAGAATGAAGAGTTATTCCATATACCGTATAGCCGAAACCGTTAGAGTGTTGTTCTTTATTGCAATCTCGATAATTGCATTCAATTTCTATCCTGTTACTGCCATAATGATAGTATTGCTTGCATTGTTCAATGACGCACCTATAATGGCTATTGCATATGATAACGTGAAATATTCCGATATTCCGGAAAAATGGAATATCAGAGAAGTTCTCAGTATGGCAACCTTCCTTGGAATAATAGGGGTTATATCCTCTTTTGTGATCTATTACATCGGTATGCATACTCTGAATCTGGATCAGGGTGTGTTGCAGTCTTTTATTTTCCTTAAGCTTGCCGTTGCCGGACACCTGACCATATTTGTCGCACGTACCCGTGGTCCTTTCTGGTCTATAAAACCAAGTGGAATACTCTTCTGGTCAACCATCGGAACGAAACTGCTGGCAACTCTGGTTGTGGTATATGGCCTGTATATCTCACCAATTGGCTGGCAACTTGCAGGCGTTGTCTGGTTATATGCACTGGTAGCTTTTGTTATTACAGATATGATCAAAGTACGCCTTTATGATCTTCTTGATCACAGAGGACTGATATTCCAGAGATGAATGTCAAAAAGTAGCAATAAAAAAACTGATTTTTATTTTTTAACCCATTTACCATCATCGTTCTTCTCATATTGGCTCTTTACAGCAGACCATGCTACACGATGAGCTGCTTCTTCACGGGATGCGCTACCTTTGCGGTCTTTCGGATCTTTGTATTCATCCCAGGCATTATTGAATGCTCCCTTATAGATCTCCTGTGCATGTTTTGGAAGATTGTTCTTTATGCTTTCAGGCAGATCACTTAATTTATCGTATGGCACAATTATCATTCCCCTTTCAACTTATTATACCACTCTCTTTAAGAGTCCGGGATGAACCTATATATTTTTTATGTTTGTTCTACATCAGTAATATGAGGGATTATATTAGCAAAAGCATTTTCAAAAAAAGGTTTTATGATATTCTTGAAGGAAAAGGTACAGACATTCCACCAGTAGGTACAGTTACTACGTCACCTGTAATGGAACTAATGGAAATAACAGGTGCAAAAAGACCGGAAGCAGACAGAGATCCTGTAAAGATGGCACAACTTGCAGCTTCTTTACACAATACAGCCGGTTTTGAGATCATACGTTTCCCTTTTGATGTAACCGTACTTGGCGAGGCTATGGGATGTGAAATAGATCCGGGTACTGAAGCAAGAACTCCTGCAGTGATAGGTCATCCTTTTAAAGAAGTATTTCAGGCTGATCCTGAAAATATAAAAGTTCCTGAGGATCTGCTTAAAAAAGGCAGGATTCCGGTAGTTCTCGAAGCGACCAGGATTTTGAAAAAAGAAGTTGGACAAAAAGTACCAATTATAGCAGGACTCGAAGGACCCGTGGACCTTGCATCATATATGTGCGGAATAAAGACCTTTTTGAAATGGACCATAAAGAAACCTGAACTTGTAAAGACAATTATAAACATGTGTGTTGATGCCTGCATACTTTATGCAAATGAGTGCCTGAGATCAGGCGCTGATGCAGTGGTGATAGCAGATGCTGCAGCTTCTCCAGATATGATCGGACCGGATATTTTTCGCAAATACATTAAACCTGAATTGATGCGATTTACTGAGAATGTTGATGGTCACAGTATAATTCACATCTGCGGAACCACTGACAGTATAATTCCTGATATGCTGGAGTGTGGTTTCAGTGCGATAAGCATTGAAGAAAATGTGAAGGATCTAAAAACGATAATTAGTCTGGCTCATAAAAAGAATACACCTGTAATTGGGAATGTTTCTACATCTGATACCCTTTTCAGTAAAAAGGAAGATGATGTAATAAAAGAGTGCATAGATTGCCTTGAGTCTGATATTGACATACTTGCACCTGGATGTGGACTTGCACCTGAGACTCCTCTGGAAAATCTGCTGGCAATGGTAAAGGCAAGGGATGATTTTACCACTTAAAAACCAGTCCTTCACTAAGAACAACATGCTTATGGACAAATACACCTATAACAACAAGAAGCATAGCGATCCATATCACCTGCATTATTTCGGACCGCAGATCAGTTCCTATCAACCAGGAATGAACAAAAACCATCAGGAATGCGGGATAGTTCAGATAATGAATTTTTTTCCATTTCCTGATTATCTTTTTTCTATATACTGCTGCCATTACCGCAATCAATATCAAGTAAAATGCCGGTCTTCCTGCCAGTTCCAGAAAGTCTTTTAGAGGGTAAAAAACCGGTAAGAAAACATTGATATTGCGCTCTTCCAATGCAAATGCAATGGGATGAATCAGCATCAACAGAACACCGATTCTGGCTGAAAAATGATGGATGCTCATAAATCCCTTTCCAAATATCTTTTTCATTTGTTTCATATATTCAGATGAAACGATTGCAAGAAAAATGAAAAATAATGCATAAATTCCGGATGCCCGGTCAATCATTTGTAAAGGAGCATCCTGCTTTTCTAAAAGCGTGAGTAAAAATATGATTGCGATGATAAGAACTGAGAATAATATAATAGATCTTTCTTTCACTGGATAAAACCCTTATAGCAAATTAAAGTGAAATTGATATTTATCTTGTTTCGTCAAAAATTATATAGTAGATAGCTTATTAATGCTTTTGCATACACTTCGCATAATATAAACAAAATTTTGAGTCTTTGAATATGTCCTGAGCAAAGCGGATGAAAATATAATATCATCGAATATCATTGCTACTTTCTGATGCTTTTATTTGAAAAAGTGATAATAAGCTGACTCATCAATAAATAGTAATACTTATATACGAATATAATGCAAGTTCAGTCTTATTTCAAGCAACAAAATTCCATACATGTTTGTTAACATAATTTAGCTCCATGATAAAGGAGGATTAAGTTCATGAAAAAATCATTGATCGATATAATATTTGCTTCTGAAAAACGAAAAAATGTGCTTTTAATGCTGCTGGATGGTGAAAAAGAAATGAACTTAATTCTCGATAGTCTTAACACGACCAGACAGGCATTACTTCCACAAATGCGAATTCTGGAAGATCATTGTCTCATCTATAAATCAGGAGATTCTTACGGATTAACAACCATTGGAACGATTATTGCTGATGAAATGAGACCATTTCTGGAGAAGATTGAAATACTGGATAATAACCGATCTTATCTTGCAACGCATAATATCGAATGCATACCTAAAAATATCTTCAAAAGAATAAATGAATTAAAGAAATGTAAGGTAATAGAGCCTGATCTGGTCAATACATATGAAGTAAATAAGGATTTTCTTGAACATGCCAGAATTTCTGGTTCATTGTTCTTTGTGTTCACTTTTATACATCCAACATTTCCATCTCTTGTCTCAGAGTTTATAAATAAAAATATAAATATATCTATTGTGATTACTAAAGAACTGCTGGATAAGCTCAAAAGTGAGTGGTATGAAGATTTTAACAGGCTTATGAGCAGTAAAAATGTTAAATTCTATGTGTACTGCAAAGATCTCAAAATATCGTCTCTTGCGGTGAGTGACAATTGTTTTGTTCTGAGATTATTGTTCAAGAACAATACATTCAGCAGCAAACAACTATTTTGCCGGAATTGTGAAGCTCATAAATGAAGGCCATCAAATTAGGTCATAATTCCCTCCATTCTAATTTGATAATTATTTCTCTTAAAAATATCTTGCCAAGTCAATTTTCTCAATCTTGTTTTGTAAATTTGCCAGTATCATTAACTGGTATGTCACAAATCTTAGGATCGAATATAGCTCTCTACTATCCTTTTGTATTTTTCTCACATCAAAGGTAACCCTACCTTTGATGTGGCCATTTGATCTTTCGATAGGTTGTCTCGTCTTTTTCTTTTCCTCAAACTTTTCATCCATCAGCGTCTGGTTTCGCAAGTACATCCCCACCTGTTGCTTTCTTCCATTTTCGTATAGCAATTCGAGTTTCTTTGCTATTGGCATGTGTATTGAACCTCCTTTTTTCCACAGCTTGTTTACCCAGTGATTAATTCTTTCAATGGTCCCCTCCCTGTTAATCACTGCATTACATTTTGGCGGGATAGTTGGAGCAACTTTCAAGTAGTACCATATATCAGCATGATTTTCGAATGAATCATACCCTGAGTCCAAGGCATAGGAATCAGGGCAAATATTGTAATTCTTTAAGAAAGCAATATGCTTATCCAGTTCAGGCGAATCATTAGCCAGTCCATTTGTATATGTCATATATAGTGGAAAAACTCCTATCAATGTGATATGAGCTTTATCCATTTTACATCCATAGTGAGGATTATAATCACTGTGTTTGTCATATCTTGAGGCTTCAAGAGGCGTAGAATCTGTTTTTAGATCTCTGGCTTTAGTTAGTTTGATAATCCTTTCAGCTATCATTCCCATAATATATTG
>JAASSR010000066.1 GCA_021767785.1 Methanolobus sp. | reverse complement strand
TTTTTCATTTGACTCATGCGATCTCTGGGTTACCTGGATTGCCTGTGAGATGCTACCTTTCTCCATAAAAATAAAAAAGATCAATAGTAATTCCTTCTGTTTTCCGGAATATACTTAAAATAACCATATCAGTAATCATTCAGAATGTTCTTTTGCAGCCACAGGCGAAACACATTATCAAGTATACCATAGGTTCCTTCCTTTGGCTTTTGCAAGGTCATGGTATTATAGAGATCCCTCATAGAAGTTGTAAGTGATGAAGCCGGGGTTTGCATATCACGGGCTATTTCGCTCAGTCTTCGTGTTTTCTTCCCGCACAGATATTTCAGGATGTCCTGCTGCTGCCTGCTGAACTTGTTCGAGTAACGTGCTTCGAATTCACCATCGAACTCATTTAACATGGAAGAAAAGGCTATGTCTACCTCATCAGGATTCACATAATCTCTGCCCTCAAGCGCAGCATACTGATAAAGAATAAAACCAAGTTTCTGGAAATAGAAAGGAAAACCATCCGTATATTCATACATCCTATCAAGTGCAGGATCTGAAATACCTATTCCCTTTATTGCAAGTCTGGAACGAATATAGGTAGTTACATCATCTTTCCTGATAGGTGCAAGCCTGAGACGTGCAGCCATGAGATACAAAGGTGAATCCGGTTTCAGGAATACCTCATGTAACAAAGAAACAGAAGAGCCTGAAAAAATATATCTGACATTCGGACAGCTATCCAGATGACTTTTCAGAACGTTGAATATGTTCCCGTTGAACTTACTAAGTTCCTGGAACTCATCAAATGCAATAACAACCGGTTCCTTAATTTCATCAGCAAACCTTTCAATGAACTCAAAGGTCTCTGCGATCAATTCATCCTCATCCAGATCATCCTCACGGAATTTGAGATATGCATATCCCACATGTTCAATACTGCCTCCTATTTCAGAGAGCGATCCTGCTGCTGCAGTGATCTTTCCCCTGAATACTTCCTTGAACTTTTTTGCAATTCCCCTGATCCTGTGTTTTTCCTCATAGGACATTATGAGTGACCAGGTAGTTATCTTGAATAGATCAGCGATATCGGTTATCTTTCGGCAATTCACCGAAGCAAAAAGAACCTCATTTTGAACACTGTTCTTCAGATTCTTCAGCAAGGATGTTTTACCTATCCTCCGGGGACCAATTATCACATTGTTCTGTGCAGAACTTAAAATATCAACTTTGATCTTTTCTATCTCTTCATCCCTTCCAATAAAAAAAGGTGGTTCTACTTCCCCGCCTATCATGAAGATCTGTTCGACCATATTTAGTAGTTAAATATGACTATATTTAAAATTAACTACATATATAGTTAAATTAAACGATATTCAATTTTGCATACAAATCTTTAACTTCTAAGCCGGGAAGTCTCCTCCCTTAATGCGGGAGATGAAAGCATCAAATAAAGGAATTCCTGAATAACTGCAGAAAATAATTATCAGATCACACCGGACATTGTTACATATTTCCCTGCCATGATCAGAACCGACCACATTATAGGTTCACATGCTGCAAGAAGGTATGACGAATGATCCTTCCTGGATTCAGCAACCTGTCCGATATAGCCGGAAGCATAATAGAATACCGGAATTACAGCAAGGGCAAAGAACGGAAGCAATCCTTCGTGCACACACATGAACACAAAGATAACCGACAGAAGATTGATGGATCTCAGAATATAAGGGCAGTTCCTGTTCCCTAACAACGCAGGAACCGTCAAAAGACCTTCCACACGGTCCCCTTCAACATCTCTCACATCGAACAGTATCTGTATGTTCATCATTCTGATGAAAATAAAAAGTGCCAGCATGACGGCACCATAGGTGACAGGGAGATCGTAATAGAAGAAAACGAACAATGACATGAAAGCCCATACAAAAGAGACAAAAATGTTCTTGAATGCCGGGATCCTTTTTGTCAGTTTCTTAAAACAGTTGCCATAAAGCAGCCCCATTGCCAGTATGCACAGCCCGGCCAGCGTTGTAAGGGAATTGCTGAAAATGATCATGCAAATTACCAGAATAAAGGATGCTGCTGCGATCTTACATTTATTTGTACCCTTGCATTGTATATATCTGGAGCGACCGGCATTTGTAAGTTCATCCGATGACGCTCCCTCAACATAATCATACAGATAAATAACATAGAACAAAAGATAGGATACTAACAGGATATCCCAGCTCAGCGGAACAATAAAAACTGTAGCACAGGCCATTATTACTGAAACCGAACCCGTTGCGAAGAGATGACCGCCAAAAATGATTTCTTTTCCTAAAAGATCAATAAAACGGATGATCCTTCTTCTGCATTCTGAACCTGAAAAATGTTCATGTACATTATAATCCATGAAATCCTGTATATTTGCACATACATGTTAAAATAATGAATTTATTTGTATTTTTAAAAGGTATTTTATGTCCATTGAGAATATACCTTTGAACATACACAATTAACACAGGATTAAAAGACGAAAACAGATCCATGTATATTCAGAGATGCCTGTTCTGAATCTTTTATACGGACACACTCATACAACACATTTAATAACCATTATAATTATAATAGAATTATAATAATATATCAAATCTACAATTATATTTCATGATCACAACAGGACTTCTGACACTCAGGAAATATGAAATTACGCATCAAACGGTGAGATAATGGCTGATGCTCAATTAAACACTTCTGGAAAGAAAGAGCCCGGAAATATAGGGGAAAAGGATAATGACACAAAGGGTGAGGGATTATCCGATTTTGAAAACAATGGAGATGAAACTTCGAATGAGCATATACTCGAGGAGATCTCAAAAATAAAAGAAGAAGAAGAGAAGTTTGAAAAGGACTTTGCACATATCCTTGATATAAAGACGGAAGAAAAGATAGAAGAAGATAGCTCCGATGAACAGGTACAGGAAAAGCCTGCAATATCAGAAGAGGAAGACGAGGAAGATTTTGGAATATTGCTACCCAGATCACCCGGTTTCGGACCCCCGAAAACAAAGATCAGCAAACAGGAACAGAAAATATCTGTGAAACCTGAGAAAGAAGAGGTATCAATCGAACCCTCAACAAAACCATCAGCAATAAAAGATGAAAATGAAAGCCTCGCTCCTGAAACTGATGAAGAAGGAAGGGTAGAAACAGATATTGAAGAGATAGTCAAAAAAGAAGATCTGCCTGATACCACAGAAGAAAAAGAACTTCAGGAACCACAAACCGAAGAAGAGGAACTCACTTTTATCAATAAGATAAAAAGTCTTTTCAAACAAACTGAGATCGAAATAGAACCCTACGATACCGAGGTCCATGGACCTATCGCGGAATTTAAGGGTGTGGAAGGCTACGTAGAAATAGAACGTTACTGGGTAAATGAACCCTATGCTTTCATAGTAATATTATACAACGAAGACAGGAACACATATCTTTACTACATTGTCGAACCGGAACTTACAGAATTCGAAAAGACATTTCTGCTTGAGATCAAAGACAGGCTGAGAGATGTACTTCTGGTTGAAGAGATAGACGAAGAAGAAGGGGACAGAGAAGCGGTTCTTGACCTGAAGATCAGATCCATAGTACAGGACTATACCATAGAGGTCACTCCTCCCATGCTTGAGAAGATCTCCTACTATATCAAAAGGGATTTTGTCAGGTTCGGTAAGATAGATGCTCTCATGATGGATGATTCCATAGAGGATGTATCAGGTAATGGTCATGGTGTGCCCATCTTCCTTTATCACAGAGCCCATCAGAACATTGCCACGAATGTCGTCTACGATGAGGATGAGCTCAACTCTTTTATAATACAGATGGCACAGAGAAGTGGAAAACACATATCTGTAGCAGAACCAATGGTCGATGCAACCATGCCGGACGGTTCAAGGATACAGATGACACTGGGTACCAGTGTGACTGCCCATGGAAGTACCTTTACCATCCGTAAGTTCAGCGATACACCGATCACACCTGTGGACCTTATCAAATGGGGAACCTTCTCCTCAGAATCAATGGCCTATCTGTGGCTGTGCATTGAGAACAACAAGAGTCTGATATATGCCGGAGGTACCGCATCAGGAAAGACATCCTCACTTAATGCAGTCTCTCTATTCATTCCCGAGAAGGCCAAGATCATTACCCTTGAAGACACAAGAGAACTCAAATTACCTCACCCGAACTGGATACCAAGTGTCACCAGGGATTCATTCACCGCAGACGAACGTGGTGCCGTTGACATGTACGACCTTCTGAAAGCCGCACTGAGACAGAGGCCGGAATTCCTGCTTGTGGGAGAGGTCAGAGGAAAAGAGGCTCTTACACTTTTCCAGGCCATGTCCACGGGACACACCACCTTTTCAACCATGCATGCAGACTCCGTAGCTTCTGCTATCCACAGGCTTGAAAACCCACCTATCAGTGTTCCGCGTACGATGATACAGGCTCTGGATATCATGAGCATTCAGTCCCAGACCTATACCAAAGGAAAACGTGTCAGGAGAAATATCAAGCTGGTGGAGATAATTGATATCGATCCGAATACAAGGAACATCAGAACGAACGATATCTTTGTCTGGGATTCAGAAGCCGATATGTTCATCCGCACAGGCGAATCGAAAGCACTATTCGATATCAAGATGAGACGTGGATGGGCACAGGGGAAAGTGGATCAGGAATTATACTACCGCCAGAAGATACTCGAACACATGGCAGAGAATAATATCACTGATTTCCAGGAGATCTCCGACATCATAAACGCATACCAGTCAACACCTGAAAAGGTCCTGGAAAAATTACAACTGGAGTAACCGGTGTGATATTGTGACTGAAATAAAAGAAACTTCTGAAAATCCCGTAGAGAACGACCTGCAGGATAGTGTTCAGGAGACTCCGGTTTCAGATGAACAGATACATGTGGAAGGATCCGATCCTGCAGAAGAAGGACAGGATAGCAAGAAACGGAAGAACAGATCGAAAAGGATGAGAACGAAATTAGATACTGATCATTACATAAAAAAAGCGACTATCTACTTCAACATTCTGAAAAGATTACCCTACGTGCTTATAGGGGATAAGATAAAAGCCAGAAAGGAGAACTATGAGAATCTTCAGCGGCAGTTGAACCAGGCACGTATACCTATCTCACACGAGATGTACATTTCAAATGCGATCTTCTATTCCATAGTTTCAGGTATTGTCGGTGCACTTATTGGACTATTCCTGACATATACTGTAATATTCCTGGTCGGCTTACCGGACCAGATCACAAATCTGACATTCAGCCCTCAAATGGCTGTCCTTCTGGAATATAAGGAAGTGTTCCTGGGATCGTTTATAACCATTATTTTCATGACAGGGATGGGAGGGCTCGTTTATGCCCTGTTCATGCTGTACCCCGGTTTCCAGGCAAGTGAAAGAAAAGCCAAGATAGATATGCAACTTCCTTATGCGGTTACTTTCATGTATGCATTGAGCAAGGGTGGTATGAACATTATCGATGTTTTCAGAGCCATTGCCAGCTCGGAAGACACATACGGTGAGGTTTCAAAAGAAATAGATTCCATCGTCAGGGACATGGACTATTTCGGACATGACCTGAGAACAGCACTTTCCAGTGCTTCAGAGATCACACCCTCTGAGAGATTTCAGGATCTCATGTACAACCTGCTAACGGTTATTGACAGTGGAGGAAACATTCCCAACTATTTCCGTGATAAATCAGAACAGTACCTTGCAAAAGCAGAGGTGGACCAGAAAGGGTTCCTGGAAACACTGGGACTTCTGGCCGAGTCTTATGTTACCGCTTTTGTAGCAGGTCCGCTTTTCATAATCATCATGGGTGTAATGATGGCAGTTATGGGCTCCGGAACCACCACAATGGTTTACGCCATCATCTACGCGGTTCTGCCGGTGGGCTCACTGATGTTTGTGGTGATGATAAGCATCATAACACCAACAGAACTTGGCGAACCGAAATTACTTCCGACAAGCGAAATACTGGACCACGGCATACCCGAGCTACCCCAGGACCTGGAACAGATACTCGACGAGAACGGAGAGCCTGTTGACGAAACTGAAGAGAAGGTTCGTGAAAGAACTTATTTTGAAGGGTTTATCAGATCAAAGAAGTCACTTGCTCTTAAAAGAATTGTAAAAAATCCGCTCAAACCGATGTTAAGCAATCCCCTGGCAACACTTGCTATCACAGTACCACTTGCACTGATGATTGTTCTCTTACCGTTGTTCATGAACATGCCCACTCTGCGCAATCCTGCTATAATGGTGGATTTCATAGACGATAAGGTGGTTTTTGCACTTTTCATACTCATTGTACCTCTATCCGTATTCCATGAGATAAAGACAAGAAGGAAGAAAAAACTTGAGAACAGTTTTCCGGATTTTCTGAAAAAACTTGCAAGTACCAATGAAACAGGTATGACCCTCAGAGACTCTATCAGGCTTATGGCAAAATCCAATACAGACACCCTGAGCCGTGAGATCAGGAAGATATGGCATGATATCTTCTGGGGACTTGAGATCAATGACGGCCTGATCCGATTTGCGAACCGTCTGAAGACCCAGGTGGTCACACGTTCAATGTCACTCATTACAAAAGCAAACGAATCAAGCGGTGATATAGGAGAAGTTCTTATGGTTGCTGCCAGGGACGCCGCATCTGAACATGGTATGAAAAGAGAACGCACTATGAGCATGATGATCTACATAGTCATCATCTACATATCGTTCCTTGTTTTTGTGGGTGTCATCTATGTCATATCAACGACATTCCTTTCAGAGATGGCCGAAGCAGGGCAGCAGATGGCAGCCTCCGGATCACAGAGTGGAGGTTTTCTCGGAAATTTCGATCTTGAGACCTACACCCGTCTTTTCAAACATGCGGCTATAATACAGGGTCTCAGTTCAGGACTAATGGCAGGCGCAATGGGTGAAGGTAGTGTACTGTCAGGACTTAAGCATTCAACCATAATGATCGCCATAGGATACTCGATATTCACTTTGTTCATCTGAAATGCCGATTTCCTGGCAAATATTCTTTTAGGATCAGCGTGTTTGAACTGATAGCATCAAAGGAACAGATCACATGAAGATAGCCGGAATTGATGAAGCAGGAAAAGGACCGGTGATCGGACCGATGTGTATCGGTGGTGTAATGCTGGAAGGATCAAAGGTCCATGCACTTAAAAATCTGGGCGTTGCGGATTCAAAACGAATAAGCCCCAGGAAAAGAGAACAGCTCGCCGGCCAGATCGAAAAATATTCTGACAGGGTCTTTATCCTTGAGATCGAAGCCGGTCAGATCGACGAACTTAGAAAGATCATGAGCATGAACGATATAATGGTCGTTGCATTCTCTAAGGTGCTTGAACAACTTCATCCCGACAAAGCCTATGTGGATGCTGCAGATGTGAATGAGGAACGATTCGGTATAAGACTTCTGGAAGAATATCAGAAGAACAATCCAGAGAGAGCATCCGCTCCGGAGATCATATCGGAACATCAGGCCGATAATATTTATCCGGTGGTCTCCGCCGCTTCAATTGTAGCCAAAGTTCGCAGGGACGAGCTGATAGAGGCAATTAAAAGCGAGATCGGGGTGGATTTTGGAAGCGGTTATCCATCAGATCCCAAAACCAGAGATTTCCTCAGCGACTGGTATGCAGAGCATGAGGAACTTCCCGACTTTGTCAGACATACCTGGAAGACCGCAGAGAATGTGATGAAAAAAGGATGAACTGAATTATTGATCTAAAAAGACAAAGAATCACTGACTGGAGATGAACTCCACCATTGATTCGAATATCCTGAGACCATCCTTAGAGCCTAGTATTTCCTCTGATGCCCTTTCCGGGTGTGGCATCATTCCAAGCACGTTTTTTTTTGCACTTACAATGCCTGCAATGTTCTCCTGTGAGCCGTTTGGATTTGCCTCTTCTGTGACCTTGCCAGAACTGTCCACGTATCTGAAAGCCACCTGGTCATTGTCTTCAAGTCCTGAAAGCGTGGATTCGTCCGCATAGAAATTCCCTTCCTTATGGGCGATGGGGATGCTTACAACATCTCCTTTGCTGAACTTTGAGGTGAAAGGGGTGTCCGTGGTCTCAACCCTGAGATAGGTGGGTTCACATCTGAACTTGGGATATTTGTTTGTCGTGAGCGCACCGTCAAGCAGACCTGATTCCGTAAGCACCTGGAAACCATTGCAGATACCGATCACAGGTTTGCCTTCCTGGGCAAGTTGTCTGACGGAGCTCATAATAGGAGTTCGTGCGGCGATGGCACCAGCTCTGAGATAATCACCGTATGAGAATCCACCGGGAACCACTATTCCTTCAAAACGCGTAAGGTCTTGTTCCTTGTACCATACAAGTTCGGCGTCAACTCCGATTACGTCCTTCAGTACATGCAGCACATCAAGGTCGCAGTTGCTGCCACCAAACTGTATAATACCTATGGTCATTGCAGTTCCCTCAGGGTAATAGCATAATTGTGGATGATCGGATTTGCTATCAGTTTCTGGCACATTTCCTCTACATGTTCCCTTGCATCATGAATATTATCTGCCTGGAGATCGATGATGTATTTTTTAGCTGTCTTTACATTATCGGTCTCATAGCCAAGATGTTCAAGCGCTCTTTTTATGGTTGTACCTTCAGGGTCAAGCATACCGCTTTTAAGTTCAATGGTTACATCTGCCTGATATTGCATTTGGAATCCTCTCATGTGATCTGATGATGTTTATGAATAACGATTTACTTAGGCAAGTAATAATAACGCCTGCTATTATAACTTTTGCATGGGCGGTATATAAGTTTGTGTTTGACATTTAGTTCACAGATCAGGCAAGCAAGCGCCTGGCATGAAGCAAACGCTGGATCATTGTTATGTGAGTAAGCACCACTATGATAAAGACGGATTCAACAAGATAACCTGTAATAGAACCTGCAACAAGTATGATCATTCTCTCCGGCCTTTCGGCTATGCCGATATTCATAGCACTGGCGCCTGCTGCTTCTGCCCTGGAACGAACATAGCTCACAAGATAGGAACCCATTATGGCAAAGACCACCCATAACCAGAGAGGAAGAGAAAAAATACTACTCTGTGTGATATAGCCTGAAACAGTACCGTAGATGATACCTGCAAAGATAATAGCATCAGCATACCTGTCACAAACAGAATCAAGTACAGCGCCAAAGCTGGTCATACGCCCGTTTGCCCTTGCAACAGCACCATCTATTATATCGAAAAAACCACTGAAAAGTATCAGCAGACCACCGCCTATGAGATCACCTGCAGAAAATGCCACAGCAGCCCAGAAACTGATAAGCAGTCCTATGACTGTAAGTGAATTGGGAGATAAGGGTATCCATTTCACAAACGGTAATATCGATGCTCTGATATTGTTCTTCAATTCATTGAACATGTGAACTTGCCTTGCCTCTGTAAGTTTTTAGACTTTCTTTCTATTTTATATGTTCTATATATGCGTTCCCTCCCTGTACTTGACACCTGAATCTCTTTTCTCATAATGATGATACTCATTAGATAGTAAAGTATAGAAAATTTTAAATAAGAAATAGAGAGACCTCCAGATATGCAAGAATCAAAAAACACTTGCAAAAATTATCAAAATCACAACGATCTCATTACTTTCATGATTTGCATGAAATAACTGTGGAGTTGAATTCTATCAAAATTAACAGAGGCAATGAAATGAAGACCGAACGCAAAATTCTGGTATGCGAGGACGGAAAGCTGGTGCTTAAGAAAATATCACTGGCATACAAAGGTTCCGATGGCGAGACCGCCTATCTGTTCGAGCCTGACAAAAAAACTGAGAACAAGAAAGAGAGCCTTTATGAATGTATTGAGAACAATTTCCTTCTTATAGGTCTTCTGAAAAAAGTGGATATGTCAAAGCTCAGTAATGAGGAAGTGCAGGCTCTTATGCTCAGAAAACACGAAAAGGAAGAAAAATTCCTCCGAGCCGGCAGGGCAAAAGGATACAACCTGGGTGTGGACCTGGATCCTGATGAGATCCTGAGATTCTACATATCACTTACACCCCAGGAGCGTGTTGCCCTGGAATGCAAACCCTGAGACATGCTTTTGTTTTTACCCCTGTTCTTTTTTTATTTATTGACCACATTTTTCTATTCCAACCCACACAGTTTTTAAAAGGCTGACACTGAGCTGTCCAATTTATATACTAAAAGCTTTTATGAGCTGAAAGCTCTTGAAAAGTAAAAATAAGGTCACCGATCGGAACATGTGCTCAATTACAGGATTTTTCAATAACAATAACGCAATGGAGCATGCATTGAATGCTCTGGAAATAACAAAGAACAGAGGACTTAATGGCATAGGTCTTGCAACTGAGAGCAGACTCCGTCACGCAAGGGATCCGGATTCCCTTAAGATCGATGCCGGAGGATCACCGGACAGGAATGTTCTCGGACACAGACTGCATTCAATGGTCAATTTCGTCTTTCAGCCGATAGTATATAAGGGGCGGATCGCTGCAAACTGTGAGATATACAACTGGAAAGAGCTCGCTCAAAAATACGAGCTGTACGCAGAGAATGATACCGACCTGTTGATACAATTAATAGAAAAAAAGATGGATAGATCTGAGAGTGAAGTGATCGAGACCATCGATGAAGTTCTGCAGGAGACCATCGGCGTATATGCATTCGCATACTGGCTGGATGATACCGTTTTCATAGCAAGGGATATCGTGGGTATCAAACCTCTATGGTACACCGGTTCGGAAGGTTTTGCATTTGCATCCGAGAAAAAGGCACTGGCAAAGAACGGATTTACAGATATTAAAGAATTGAATCCACGGGAAATACTCGCATATAGCATTAAAACCGGAAAACTGGAAAGATATAATCGCGGATTCTTTTCCATAACGCCACAGCACAAAGGCAGTATCAATGAAGTGGAAAAGCAAATGAAAAAGATACTGGAAGATGCAGTATCCATAAGGATCCCTGACGAGAAGTTCGGCATCCTTTTTTCAGGGGGACTGGATTCAACCATCATTGCCTGCATGTGCAAAATAATGGGAAAAAGGCCGGGAATTGATTTTACCTGCTACACAGCAGGTCTTTCAGGCGTTCAACTGCCACCGGATGTGGAATATGCCCGTAAGATGGCAGATGAACTCGGACTTGACCTTAAGATAAGGAATATCGCGCTCGATGATATCGAGGCATACCTGAAAGATGTCGTTCCTCTGGTGGAAGACAGCAATGTCCCAAAAGTTGGTGTTGCCCTCACCATGTATGCTGCATGCCTGGCTGCCAGAGAGGATGGTATCAGGGTCATGTTCTCCGGATCAGGTGCAGATGAGCTCTTTGCCGGTTATCATCGACACAAAAGTTCCACCGATATCAGCAGGGACTGTTATGCCGATGTGCTGAAGATCTACGAGAAGAACACCTACCGTGACGATGTTGTTTCAATGAACAATAATATCGAGCTGAGAGTACCCTATATGGACAGGGGGTTTGTGGACTATTGTCTTAAAATACCACCAGAGTATAAGATCAATAAAGAACAGAACAAGCTCATACTGCGCCTGCTTGCCAGTGAGATAGGAATTCCATCCGAGGTCAGCCAGCGCAAAAAACAGGCAGCTCAATATGGAAGTCGTTTTGACAAGGCCATAGGCAAACTTGCAAAGAAAGCAGGTTGCAGGACAAAGACAGAATACCTGAAGCAGTTCTACGATCAACCAAACCTGAAGCTGGGTGTGCTTTTCAGTTCAGGAAAGGACAGTAACTATGCCATGCACGTGATGCAGCAGCAGAATTATTCCATTGAATGCCTCATCACTATCAAAAGCCAGAATCCGGATTCTTACATGTTCCACACACCAAACATCGACCTTGCACGTCTGCAGGCAGAGGCAATGGAACTTCCTCTTATTGAAGAACTCACCAGGGGTGAAAAAGAGAAAGAACTGGACGACATGAAAAATGCCATTGTTCGTGCAAAGAAGGAGTTTGGTATTGAAGGTGTGATCACCGGTGCCCTGTATTCAAATTACCAGCGTGAGAGAATAGAAAGAATATGTGACGAACTCGGGCTTAAGGTATTCTCACCCCTCTGGCATATCGATCAGGAAAAAGAGATGCGCCAGTTATTGAAACTGGGATTTGAGTTCGTTCTCAGCAGCATAGCCGCATACGGCCTGGATAAAAGCTGGGTTGGTCGCATCATAGAAGAGAAGGACATAGATAAACTTGTCAAACTCAACGAAAAGATCGGAATCAATGTCGCTGGTGAAGGTGGTGAGTTCGAGAGTTTTGTAATGGACGGACCCATGTATAAGAAAAAGATAGAGATCCGTGACTTTGAGGTCTTTGAGCTTGACGAGTACACGGCAAAGATCGCTATAACCGATGCTGTGCTGGTGGATAAAGAGTGATGAAATACCACATAGTTAATTTTATTCTAAAAAATAATCAAAAAAAAGCGATAATGCGGCTCTTTCTTATTCAAATTTCTATTTCCTCCTCACGATTTTAAAATTAATATGTAGTATAAGTAACTATTATATAGTTACTTTAATATATGGCAATAGCTACCACTATAAAAATAGACACGGAATTAAAAACCAGCCTCGACAATTTGAAACTATTTCCCAGAGAAACATATAATGATGTAGTAGCCCGTCTTGTTGATATGGCATACGATAATGAGCCTCTCAGCGATGAAACTCTTAAAAGGATCGAAGAGGCGTTGGATGATCTTAAACGAGGCAGATATTATACCCAGGAAGAAGTAGAGGCTGAGCTGGGGAGCGAGTAATGTACTCCATACTTTATTCATCCGGAGCGTTAAAAGATCTCAAGGATATCCCGGAAGATATAGCAAAAAGAATAGTTGCAACGATAAAAGAGATAAAAGAAAATCCTAAAGCTCATGTCAAAAAGCTCAAAGGTTCCCCAAAATTCCCTTTATACTCCCTGAGAGTCGGTGACTATCGCGTAATTATGAGCATTGAGGGAGAGAAATTGATAATTTTCCCTCTAATCCCTTCCACTGCCACCAAGCACACTTTCCTCAAGCAAAACCGCAACATCCCTGATCTTCATTTCCTCATCCTTTGACTTGCAGGCACCTTCCATATGATGCACACAGAAAGGACAATATGAGGCAAGCATCTCAG
>JAASSR010000147.1 GCA_021767785.1 Methanolobus sp. | reverse complement strand
CACTTCCGGAACTCATCGAACGTCTTAATCTTTCACATGTTCTTGATCGAAAAATAACAGAACTCAGTGGCGGTGAACTCCAGAGAGTTGCCATTGCTGCCTGCGCGGCCAAAGATGCCGACTTCTACTTCTTTGATGAAATAAGTCCCTATCTTGATATTTACCAGCGTATCAATTCAGCCCAGCTTATTCAGGAAATGGCTGAAGAAAAAGCAGTGCTTGTAGTGGAACACGATCTTGCTATACTTGATATGCTTGCAGACGTAGTTCACGTTGCATACGGTGAACCCGGAGGATATGGTGTCATTACTCATCCCAAGGGTGTTCGTATAGCTATCAATCAGTATCTCAAAGGGTACCTGCCCGAAGAGAATGTACGTATCCGACCTGAAACGATCAAATTCGAGGTTCATCCTCCAAGGACTGAGACAGATGTCAACACTCTTGTGGATTATGACCCTTTCTCCAAAAAATATGGTGAGGGATTCTCCCTTAAGACAGATGGAGGCTCGCTGAAAGAAGGTGAGGTACTCGGAATTGTCGGTCCTAACGGTATAGGTAAATCCACATTTGTCAAAATACTTGCAGGCGAAGTGGAGCCTGATGAGGGTGAGCTTGATATTGATATCAAGATATCATACAAGCCTCAGTACATAAAAGCAGACAATGCTATTCCAGTGCAGTATTTCCTGCGTGGGATATCCAGCAGGTTCGATACCAGTTATTTCCAGTCTGAGATAGCTAAACCATTGAACATCGAAAGGTTATATGACCGGCTTCTCACAGAACTCAGTGGCGGTGAACTTCAGAGGGTTGCTATTGCAGCCTGTTTCTGTCAGGATGCTGACATGTACATTTTAGATGAGCCAAGTGCACATCTTGACGTAGAGCAGCGTTCAATGGCAACAAAGGTCATTAAACGATTTGCAGAGAATAACAGTAAAACTGCAATGGTGGTTGACCACGATATCTATATGATAGACATGTTAAGTGAACGCCTGATAGTCTTTGAAGGTGAACCTGCAGTTTACGGTAAGGCACATGAACCTTCAACTATGCAGCAGGGTATGAACAAGTTCCTTGCGAACCTTGATATCACATTCAGGCGTGATGAGGATACTTCCCGTCCGAGGGTAAATAAAAAGGATTCAAGACTCGACAGAGAACAGAAATCCAAAGGAGAATATTACTACCACAATCTTGTGGAAGAGTGATATTTTTTAAAATCTATTTTTAGCCTTCTTTTCATTCCTTTTTCTATTGGTTCTCATATTTCCTGATTTGTATTCTGTTTTAAAGTTCCTGTTCCATCAACCTGTAGAACTCATCGGATGCATATCTTTCCAGCCAGGGGTAATGTCCGCAGTATTCCAGAAGGATGAACCTGAAATCATCCAGGACTTTTGATAGTGATTGCTTAACACCCTCAAAAGGATGAGGATCATAATCTCCATGTATGGCAACTACAGGGCAACGAATCTCTTTTCCCATATTCAGGAGCTTTTTTGACCTTCTGAGATAAGCGGCTTCTTCCCATACTTTTTTATTGATATTATAGCAATCATGGCAAAATACCGGATTGACTTCCCACATTGATTCCAGGTCAAAGGAATCTGCATCTGAAAGCAGTTTTCCGAATTTGACAAGGGCATTTGTCTTATTGTGTGCAGCAGGATCGTTCATGCTTGTACTTAGGTGCAGGTATTCCTGTCTCCCGATCTCACCAAGCCTTTCAAGTCTTGTGGACATTATGGACCTGGCATAATGCTCTTCAAAAGGTCCGCTGGCAACAAGAACGAGTTTTTTGACCGAGGACGGATAATGTGCAGTAAACATGAAGGCAAGCCATGCACCCCAGGAATGACCAACCAGTATTAAAGGCATTTTGGCGTGTTTTTTTAGTAGTGATCTGAGTTCACGTATCTGTCCCTCAACGCTCACGGAAGTCTGGAAAGGCTCAAGAACCCCTCTTTTTTCCGATAACCTTCTTGCCATTTCGGTCACAGTTCCCGGGGCACCTGGTCCACCATGAACGATTGCTATATTATATGGTGCTTTTCCGTGTTCTAAAGGATTGGAATACATATTTTTCCCGCTATATCTTACTTTGTGTCAGCAGTTATATTTTTTTAAAGGCAGCTAGATAGGCTTATATATTATACCTTGATTATTATATTTATATATAATTCAGGACATATCTGTCTTGGTGTTGTTTTTTATGGATGTGGTATCATAGCTGAAACAAAATTCTATAACAATATGACTGTACTCGACAGTGCAGAAAAGGGAAACTTCAAAGCCGAGATCCTTCAGTATAATTCTTTAACAGGCAGTAAAACTCCTTCAGTTGCAAAGGATCTTTATTACGCCGACAAGGCAGGTATGTCCCTTAAACAGGTAAAGGTCACCCTGAAGGACAGCGGTGTGATTATAGAACCCGGAGCACTTTATTTCCAGAAAGGAAATATCACATGCGATTCCAATATAGGTGGTGTTGGTGGTCTTGCAAAGAAGATGCTAAAGAATAAGCTCACCAACGAGTCAACTTTTAATCCCCTTTACAAAGGTACCGGTGAGATATTCCTTGAACCGAGCTTCAGTCACTTCCTCATAGTAAAACTTGAGAACGGTTCCATTATTGTTGATAAAGGCATATTCTACTGTTCTGAATCAAGCCTGGATGTGGGTGTTGCAAGTCAGAAGAACATAAGTGCAGGTCTCTTTGGAGGCGAGGGCTGGTTCCAGACAAAGATAAGTGGTACGGGTATATGTATACTTGAAAGTCCGGTTCCCATGTCTGAGATCCTCAAATATAACCTTGATAATGAAAGACTCCAGGTTGATGGTAATTTTTCAATTTTAAGATCCGATACAGTGAAGTTCAGTGCCGAAAGATCAGGTAAGGGCATTGCAGGCAGGCTGACTTCCGGTGAAGGTATTCTTCAGACCTTCGAGGGTACAGGAACCGTGTGGCTTGCTCCCACAAAGCCCGTGTATAATTCTCTGTTCGCTGGCAGTGTTTCATCACTTACTGCTGCACCTTATAACAAGAACAATCCTGCATAAGGGGAGAACATTCTCCCCTTTTTCAGGATTCTTTATATCCGCATTTTTACACTTTATGCAGGGTAGTTCCTTGCATAGTTGTACGCCTGGTATATGTTGTATAACCAGAATATGGCATAGATTATAACTGTAATTCCAAGGTATGCCGAGACTATCAGTATAAAAGCGATCACAAAATAATAGGATCCTGTGCGGTTGTCTCCATTATATATCTGTCCAAGTCCCGGAAATATAGCAGAGTAGAGTGCCGACTTCCATGGTATCGGCTTTTCCCTTTCTT
>JAASSR010000146.1 GCA_021767785.1 Methanolobus sp. | reverse complement strand
CTTTCTGAGAATAAAGCAACCATCGCCGGATTGCAAGAAAAGATCAATGTGGCAGAGGGCAAAATGAATAGCTTCGAATCTTCCATTTCCGTTCTACAGTCTGATAAAGAGTCTATAAGGTCCGATATTTCACAAATAGAGGATAATGTCTCAGAACTTGTCAATTCCTATACTGCGCTTCTGACACAATTGCATGAATCCCTGCAGGCTAACGAATCACAAATCTCACGTATTGATGAGCTTGAAAGTAAGATCGATGATCTCAACACAAAGATAGCTTCGATTGAAAGGTTACAGGAAGAATCAATATCCGCTTCAACGGAGTTTTCAAGGTCTGTTTCTTCCATTGTTGATAATCTGGGTAATGTTTCCTCGGAGTTCGATAATTTCAAACAGGAATCTGAGCAGAAAAATACTGCAATGCTTGAAAAAATAGATTCTGTTACGGAGTATATGGAAAGTGAACTGAAAAAACTTGGTGCAAGGAGCTATAAGGGATTCGGTCAGAATGTGCATCTCTCCCATATAGCCAAGAATTCCAGCAATATGAAACTCTGCATGGAATGGCTTGAGTTCCTGATGGAGCTTGCAGGTCGTAACAATCTCTCTGATATTCTTTCCTATTACGAGGAACTTGGCTGGATCACAGAAGAGGTCAGGATGGAGCTGCTTAACTATGCAGAAGGCATTGATTTCTATATGGAGAAACCTGACTGGAAGCTCACACCAGATGACCATGTCAAGTCTATATGGTTCATTGAAAGTCTTGCAGGTATGAAAGTGGACAAGAACAGGTTATCTGTAATAGAAAGGGATATAGAGAAGGTCAAACAAGGCTCTGAGATCTATGGTATATGAATAGATCTTTAATCAATTTTTACATAAAATAGTACAAATAAGATAACTGTTATAGTAGATAAATAAAATAGATGTTTGAATCCTTCAGGAAATCGAACATCATCATTTTTTAGGAATAGGATATCCAGATATCAGAAACTTTCTTTTAGTTGATCTGCATATTCCGCAAGAACCGGAAGTCTGTACATATCACCTTTGAAAGCCATAAACATCAGGTACAACCATAGAATAAATATGGCTAGATATACGAAGATCGATAAAAGTGCGATCAGCCATCCAATAATTGGTATCCAGGCAATCATTGATATTACAACTGATAGAACGATCACAGCTATGCTGACGACTGATGACTGTGCTGCATGAAAACGCACGAATTCATTGTCCTTCTCAATAACCAATAGTAGTATGCCGGAAATCAGGCCAAAAAAGTAGGCTATTACTCCGGCTATGTTCTCACTTACACCTAGTTGTGTTTCACTCATAATAACACTCTTTATAAATATTACATTTTCATATATGTCTGATATTAATGCAGATAAACACTTATCTACAAATAAGAAAAGTTGGCTGCGAACATTAGTTCACAGCATTTTAACATTTTGTTTTTTACCTGTTCATTCAGCCAGTTCGAATGTTGCATAGGCAAGGAACACTGTGCTGATAGGAGCGGTGACCAACAATCCGATTCCCAGAAGTATGGCACCTATCATGTTAAGAACAAGCATTATAACGTAGACGACAATACTCTCAACAGGAGCTGTTTTAACTATTTCTATACTCTCAGTGATCCCGTCAATGCCTCCATATCCTTTTATCACAAGTAATGGCATTGTGAACATAACAAGTATGGCTACTATTGTGGAGAGTATGGATGCTATCTGTCCGAGTATTCCTGCAACTATCAGGTACACCAGCATGAAAGTCCAGCTTCGAATAAAATCGTCCTTGTTGAAACCGACAAACACATCATTTATCTCTATTCTCTCTCCCCTTGCAGCTTTAATTGCCATGGAAGTAAATCCATAGACAAGCGGTGCAAGGGTAACTATCAATATAGAACCAATAACAGTTATTAACAGAGCAACGGCAAAAGTTACAATATTTTCCTTTACAACATTCCAGGAATTCTTTAAAGATGATTCATAATCCAACATACCACATCCTGAATATAATTATTTACAAAGAAGGTGTGGTTCTGGAAAGTATATAAAAGTATCTGAATTTATTGATATGAGGAACGAGAATCTCTATTGTTCATGATTATATTTTTCTATTAATAATTAGTAACCCTGTTTTTAAAATTCATTATGTATTGAATATGTATATACAATTACTTTTAAATAATTTAAGTTCCTCTTCACAGGAATATTAGTTTCTAATATATTCTGGTGATAAATATGAAAATGAGAGTGATAAGTTCAAAAGATGAAATCAATGATATTTCTGAAAATGAAGAAGTAATACATCTCGCATTCAGACCATCAAATACGGATATTTTCACAATGGTCAAAAAAAGTCCCAATATGAAAGCAATTCATATCCCTCCCTCCTATAAAAAAACAATTTCAAAAGCCACACAGATGTTCCTGGATATGCAGGGAATTGCTCTTATGGAAGGTGACGTATGGGGTCACAGAAAGGACATTAACGAGTATTCTGAGATCTCCCAGAATGTTTATGATAAGATCGATCAGTACATTGCAGATGGCCTTTCTGATGATGAAATAGTAGCAAAGATTGACAGAGAAGTGAACATGGGCACCGATCTGCTCAGATTTATCATCAAAAGCAGAAAGCAATAAGTATTCGGTATCTCCGAATATTTTTATTTTACCATATAATAGAATATTGAATCATGATAGATTTCACTTTTTTTTAAAAATTTTGATTCACTCATAATTAACTGTGTTTTTAAAAATCCTGGCACATAGTGGATACTATGCATACACAAAATAAGCTTTAAGATGCGGCGTCACATTTGGACTAATTTAAAAAGTAAAAAAGATGACGCAAGGTGCGTCACAGGTTTTGAGTTTAGAATCTGACTGTCATGTCAGCAATCATCTGCTGGCTTGCAACATCAATAATTTTAAGGCTGGCAGTTTCACCTGTCGTACCTATATCATCGCCTGTTATGGATGTGTTTGTATTGGTTGCATCTATGATGAATTCGTCAGCATTAGTCGTGTTAATGATGTATACAGTTTCGCCAGCATCATAGGCAGTGTCAGTGAGTGAATCACCATATGTAACAGTTGTGCCATCCACAGTAATCTTAGTTATAGAATCTTCCAAGACTATTTGGTCACCGCCTTGGTGTTCTAACTTGATCCCATTGAAATCTGCGTCAGCAGTGACTGTTGCTGCACTTGCCCTCAAGCTTGCCTGTGGTGCCTGTTCTGGTGGTCCCATACCGAATACAAACGCTGCGATAACTGCAGCAAGGATGACAGTGATTGCGACCATCAGGATTACGCCGATGACCGGAGATACTGCATCCTCTCCCTTAAGGAAT
>JAASSR010000065.1 GCA_021767785.1 Methanolobus sp. | reverse complement strand
TTTTTCTGCAATAGAATGTCCTGTGACAGTCCATTTGTCAAGAAGCTGAAAGCTACCGGCTTCAATTATCATTGAAGACGAATCAAGAAAACCCTCGGCACAGAATAGACTCGATTTTGATACTTCAGACAGTGCAGACAACCAGTTATCGAATTCGTGACCACTGCTGAGTTTATAGACAGTGGGTGCCGAATTCAGATAAGCTAACAGCAGTTTTTTTCCTTTTTTTGCAATACTATTTCCTGATTCCAGTACAGATTTCACTTCATCAGAAGAAAGCTTTTGGAAACTTTCAATTATTGTTTCTAGCTGATCATTCTTAAGATCAGGATAATAAGAGTTTATAACTTCGGTAATTTCGTCTCTTTTTGCGTTTTTCATGTCTGGATGCCATCAAATATATTTTTCATCATACTAATTTTGGTTTTTTGGCTTTATATCTTCTGTGCATGATATTTCGTTTCTGGCATTTCTAAGAATTTAACAGCAAGTAAAATATATTCACAGCCGGGCATTTATACAAAAAGATGCAAATATTGATAGAACATTTTTTATAGTCATAATTCAGGTTTGACGTGGTGGATGAAAAATATGAAAAAAGCAATAATGACAACAATGGTACTGGTAGTTCTTCTGACTGCCGGATGTGGATGTGCGGGTATCGGAAGCAGTCCGACAAAAACAGTGGAAAGTTTTGTATCTGAATTCGATAACGGAAATTACGATGAGTGTTACAGGCTTATGTCCTCAGCTTACAAGCAGGAAACTGACCTTGCAGCTTTTGTAGACCTCTGTAAAGATGTGAATCCTGAAAAATATGAATTCATCGAAGTAACAAATGAATATGTAGATGGCGATACAGCAGTTGTGGATGTACTGGTAAATGAATCCTCAGTCGCCATAAAATTCTCACTTGAGAACTTCATTGAGGTTGAACCGGAATATAATGAAGTCACAAAAGAAGTTGACCTTATCAGAAAGGAAGATGAATGGAAGATAACTGAATTCCCATATGTTCTGACCTGAATAATATCTGACAGAGAATGATTTCAGGATCAATATCCTGAATCTCATGTTATCAGAAAAAAGGAAAATAAATGGATAAATGAAAAATTCGTTTTCCCTGACCACTGATCTTTGGTAATTGAGAGTCCGAATATATTTTGTTCACTATCTCATTAACTCTCACTTTTTGCATGCGAGATCAGTGTAACCCTGAACAAGTTCCAGATTTACATCTACTACCGAGTTCTTGAACTTCTCAAGATCAGAACAGATGTCTTCAAGTCCTTCGACAGATTCCTGATCAGTGACCACCTGTCCGTCGGTAATAACTTTGCAGGATGGTATTTCCACGGAACGGACAGTTGAATTATGGAGAATTACCACGTCATTGCCTACTTTGCAGTCAAACACTACTGAACTGAATCCGACAAAACATCCGTGACCGATAGTGCATGGTCCGTGTACTATACACCCGTGAGCCAGTGAAGTATTCTCCTCTACTATAACTTTTGAATTGGAGAGACCATGTATTATCACACCGTCCTGAACATTGCAGTTATCCCTGATCACTATGGAGGAACCAGGTTCATCGGCCCTTATTATTGTGTTGTGGGCCACGTATACATTGTCTCCTATCGTCACATCTCCTACAATGACCGCATTTTCTGATATCCATGCCTTGTCACTAATCTTAGGATGCTGGTTTTTGGGGTTGGGATAAAGCATTCTTATTACCACCTTTGGTTTTTAGTTTGCCAGAGTAGTATTGGTCTGTTTGTTCCGCTTTATTGGTGCAACAGATAGTCATTCATTTATAGTTACTACTCAGCAAAACATTGTAATGATAAATAGTGATAATTTATTTATATCTATTGCTTTGAGTAAAGATAAGAATTATTCTTTTTCCGGAAATGTTTAAGGTGTAACTCTGCCGCAGCTTTTTCCGCTTTCCTTTTCTTGTTCCCTGACCCGATAGCCAGCAGTTCGTCACCAAGATACAGTCCTACTGTAAAAATTCTTTCATGGTCAGGTCCTTCTTCATTAAGTATCCGGTAACAGGGATTTCCCCATCCGTTCCTGTGAAATATTTCCTGAATAAGCCCCTTTGGATTCGATATGCTTATCTTATCCAGGGCATTGTTTATATCAAAGAACCTGTAAACGAAATTCCTTGTGATTATATAGTTGTTATTTGAATTGTTGTGGGCGGAGCCGCCATCCAGATAAATGGCACCTATGAGTGATTCTATCATATCCGATAGTTTTCCGTCGATGTTGGCATGTGGTTCAGCCAGTGCGAACCTTGAAAGATTGATCTTTTTTGCAACGGGCTTAAGGCTTTTGTTGGAAGCAAGTACCTCCTTGATCCGGGTGCATACTCCTTCTATGGTGAGTCCATTTGAAATGGCATATTTGTTTATTTCCCTGTCATGATAGGCATATTCTGCGATAATAAGACCTAAAACCGAGTCTCCAAGATACTCGAGTTTCTCATAATCCTTGTTATCAAGGTCATTGACCTTCCTGAAAATGCTCAGTTTTTCTTTATCACCACTGAAAAGTGAGCCATGTACCAGAGCCTGAATAAGATAGGTTTTGTCATTGAACGTGAATCCGATCATTTCCTGGAATTCTTCCAGATCATCCTCATTTACTTTCAGATCTGAATTAAGTCTCACTTTTTTACCTCTTTTTGCGGCTTCGTTCATTCCAGCAATAATATTCCTATACATTTGATCCTGTCAAAATTGCAATACTCTATTTCAAGTCCTTCCTTTTCCATTAATTTCGACAGGTTTATGCCAACAGCTTCCGGAGGAAAACGTCTGAGCTCAGGTTTCCTGCATATTTCTCCACAAACATCGCATTCATTACAGGCACCCGGGCGCAGCAATTGTGCATATGTAAATCCGTGTCTGAAGGCAAAATATTCAATATCCAGCATCTTATGGAATGATCCTTTGCGTAGTACGGACCATGCTTTGAGTATGTCTTTTTCAGCAGAAGTATCATGCTCTTCAATAAGCAAAATTGCGGTGTTGTACTCTTTCAGTATCTCCCTGAACTCCTCAACGGAAAGGATATGTGGCGGGCAGCTTAGTCTTTTTCCATAACCACGACAGCCAAATTCACATTTAAGCCTGCCTCTGTTCTCAACTATAATATCTGATGTAGTCAGCATATAAGCTGAAAGTCCTGAATCTGCTGCTTTATCTAATAATAACCGGATATCCTTAGTCATATGTGTTTGTAATTGAACACAATAGTTTAAAAACCGAACGAGTTTTTTGTTTAATGCATTTCGGCGATCTTTCTGATATCATATTTACTGTTCAAGACCTTTAAAGAACAAATTCCAGAAGGGATCTGTCTCCGGTTCGATCAGTTTTGAAGTTTTACCGTTTCTACAGAACATTGAATGCTCCATCGTGCTGTCAAAATATCCAAGCTCAAAACTTTTAATGCCGAGTTTATCCCATGCTCTTTTAATTGCTGAAACGCTTTGTGGCTCAACAGCAGCAAGTAATGTTCCCTCGCTGATGGCATACCATGGGTCAAATTTCAGTGCTTCTGCAAATTCCATGATATCATTCGGAACATCAACAGAGTCAAGATCTATGTTGACTCCCATCCCGGCGGCTTCTGCCATTTCATAGACACCTCCGAGAACACCACCTTCTGTTGCATCATGCATTGCATGCACTCCTCCTGCACTAAAAGCGCTAAGTGCATCTTCTACAACAGTTATTTCATTCACACGTCCGAGACAGCTTTGGAGGGCGTCTTCTGTTATAGTTCCGCTTATACGGTCTTTATAGATAACAGATAGTAACGCTGCAGCTTCTATTGCCGGTCCCTTAGTCATCAGCAGTACATCGCCGTCACGTGCTCCCCCGGGAGAGATCCAGGATCCATTATCGGCAAAACCCCATACAGTAATCCCTCCTACTGTCGGAATACTAACAGCATCGTACCATCCTGTATGTCCTCCTGCAATACATATTCCAAGTTCTGCTGCTGCAGAGGAAATAGATTCAATTATAGTCTGTGCATCCTCTTCAGGACAGGTGGGCGGAAGAAGCAGTGTATATGTCATGAACTGTGGATCGATACCAGTCACAGCAACATCGCTGGCACCTATATGCACTGTGAACCAGCCCATTAGATCAAGGGGAAGTCCCGGGGCAGGGAAGATCGGATCTTCGGCAATAGCCATGACACTTCCATCTTTCAATTCAAGCACAGCAGAATCAAGACCCGGGCCTGGAGATACAAGAAGCTGAGCGGACGATGCTCCGAAATTATTCCCAATTAAGGACTTCAGTCGGTTAGGTGAAGGTTTGCCTACATGTGTTCTACTCATGCATTATTCCTCTTTCAAGCACTGATTCCACATCCCGGACCTTGCCTTTTAACCTTCCGGATGCATCGGTCCTGTCATCAATTGAGATATGTGTGAGAACGCGCGACGCGTGTGATTTCATGTGCTTGTGGCAGTCCATGATCACTCCCATGACCTTGTCAGGATCGCCTTCCACGGTAGTCTGCATTGCCCCCATAATGTAATCAACATCTGCAGCTTCAATTATAGGTACAAGTTCAGCTATCAGCTCTTTGAGCTCTTCCTTCTCTCCGATTGGTACTACTGAAAAACTTGCCAGCATTTAACTCCTCTCCTTCTCAATAATATGTAAAAAGTTTTTGAAATTCACTTACCGCTTTTTCAACATCGGGTTCTGCAACCGTGGCACGTACTGCGCAAATCATGTCAGCACCGGCTTTAATAACTTCACCTGCATTTTCAAGAGTTATACCTCCTATAGCTACTACAGGCAGTCTGCATATATTTTGCACATGCTCGATAAGCTGTATACCTGCAGGAGACCCGGCATCTTTTTTCGTAGAAGTATAATAAACAGGGCCCACCCCCAGATAATCTGCACCTTCTTTTTCAGCTTTAACAGCCTCTTCAGGATCACGTACTGTAACGCCTATTATTTTGTCCTGACCCAGCAGATTCCTGACAACTTTGACAGGCAGATCATCTCTTCCGACATGCACGCCGTCAGCATCTACTGCAAGTGCAATATCAATACGATCATTTATAATAAATTTTGCAGCTCCACAAAGTGCTTTAAGTTCCATGGCTTCCTTATACAAAAATGCCGTTGTGCACTCTTTTCTTCTGTACTGGATAATGCTTGCACCAGCCTTTGCTGCAGCCCGGACATCACTTTTGCTGCCTGCAAGACTAAGATTTGCATCAGTAATAAAATAGAACCCTTTCATGAATTTCTTCCTTATCAAGTATGCTAAAGGCGTATTTTTATATTGCACTTTCTGTTCATCCATTGTGATAATATTATTTAAAATACGTGCTGCTCCTCCTGCAAATAACCAGACTGCCATCCAAGCACCATATAAACCTGTAAAACCATAAATAGATCAGAAGAGAAATATTTGGTGATAATTTATACTTTTGATATCCAAAATGTAAACGAACGATCTGATAAAATTCAGTTTGGATTGTTATCTGAGTTTAAAATAAAGATCTAATTAAATGGGAGTGGTTTTGTATGGCTGAAGAATGCTGTCCGGTATTTGATCCGGGGCCGTGGGACGGAAAAATAGTAGAATGGGAGAATAAAATCTTTGTAAAGGACAATGTGCTTACACTTTTCTATATGCCAGTAAATTTTGGCAGAGTGATGAAAAGGCTTGACAAAAAAGTAAAAGAAGCCGGTGGAAATATACCAGATCACCTTTGTCTTTCAGATCATACATCAAAATGGAACATGGATGTCTATCTGGCAGTTGACAGGGAAATTCCTGATGCAGAGAACGTAACTCTAAACGGTAAATTTCTGAGCAAGGTCTATGAAGGCCCGTTCAAGGATACTGAAAAATGGTGTGATGACTTCAGAGAATATGCTGATTCTAGGGACCTTGAAATAGAAAAATGGTTCATGTGGTATACAACCTGCCCGAAATGTGCCAAGGAATATGGTAAGAATTATGTTGTGATCCTGGCAGAAGTTAATTAAAATAGAAATAGATGAAGAGTTGCCTTTACTCAGTAAAGTCTTCCTTTTACAATGTCAATAATCCAAATTCATTTACAAATGATGCGTAAAAATGAATACTTATCAAATTAGAATGGAGATAAAGATAAGCTAATTGATTATTGGCAAGCTGAATTAAACAATATTTTTTATATTTTGAGTACAAATGTTGTTGCGATATATATGAATAATAGACAAAGTTCATTACCAATAACAATATCGTTGTTGGGAATTGCTTTCATGCTTCACTTCTTGGGAACACAATATTATTTCTTTGGCAGTCCACCCACTGGATTCAGCACAGGAACATTAGGTCTCATTATTGCATCCTTTGGAATAATAATGAGTTACTATGATATGAAAAACAACAAATAAATCTATTTATAGTGACGATGGGTTCCAAAGATGAAATCAAATAATATTAAAGTCATGATTTAAATAAAATAAAAGAAAATGATGCAGATAAGACATCATTTTCAAAATCTTTACTCGGTAAAGACAACATTTACTTCTTTTACATCCCAGAGAGATTCGATCTTCTCGATGATCTCTTCTTTGATGTTTGCTGCAAACTGGTGATTTGACGGCAGATCGATAAGTATTCTGACAACTCCGTCATTTATCTCCATTTTAGTCACAAGCTCTGTCCTGATAATATCAAGACCAGCCATAGGATTCATTACATGCTTCAATCTACTTCTCAGAACATCGACTGTTGTAGGTTCTTTCTCACTTACAAGACCGTGCTTTTCCTCATAATCACGGATCGCGGCCCTGAGACCTTCTACTGCAAGTACGGAGCAGTGTGCTTTTACAGGTGGCAGTCCACCGAGTTCTTCAGTGGCTTCCTGCCATGTTATCTTCTTTGCCTCTTCAACGGTCTTGCCTTTGGCAAGCTCGGTTATTATGGAAGCAGTAGCTATATTTGAAGCACATCCATATGATTCGAATTTGATATCTTCGATTACCTGTGTATCCGGATCTACCTGCAGGTAAACAGCTACCATGTCTCCACATGCAGGACTGCCTTCCAGTCCCTTTCCATCAGGATCCTCCAGTTTCCCTACATTACGTGGGTTTTTAAAGTGTTCAAGTACTTTTTCGGTATATGGGAATTTCATTCTCTCACCTCATTTCCTTATTTATTGTACAGTGGACTGATAGCCCTTAAATTACTTACTATCTCTTTGATCGCGTCAACCACGGCATCAACATCCTCCATGCTATTGTAGCGACCGAAGGTGAATCTTATGGAACCGTGTGCTCTTTCATGGTCTCCACCGATACCGAGTATAACGTGGCTTGCTTCCAGTGACCGGCTAAAACAGGCAGATCCGGTGCTAACCGCAAAACCTCTCATATCAAGATGTAGTGTCATTGATTCACCTTCCACATAATGGAAAGTTATGTTGGCATTCTGTGGTATCCTCTGTGTTTTGCTACCGTTCAGAGTTACATTTGGAATTTCATCGAACACTCTCTTGACGGTGTAATCTCTGAGGGATGCAAGGAATTCAGTCTCTTTTTCGGTCACAAGTTCTACTGCCTTTGCAAACCCCACAGCTCCGGGAATATTCTCAAGCCCTGCACGACGGTTTGATTCCTGAAAACCCCCGTCCATCCATTTTTCCAGAGGTGTATTTTTGCGTACGTACAGTGCACCGACACCTCTTGGTCCGTGGATCGTATGAGCTGACATTGTGATCAAATCAACAGGGATCTTTGAAACATCTATAGGAACTCTCATGTAGCTGTGTGTGGCATCGGTATGCAGAAGTACGTCTTTTTCTTTGCATATCTTTGCAATGGCATCAAGGTCCTGAAGTGTGCCTATTTCCTGATTTGCATGCTGGATGGATACCAGTACAGTGTCATCGCGTATCTTACTTTTCAGTTCTTCAAGGTCCACGATTCCTTCTGAATCAACACTGATGTAATCTACATTTTGACCCTTCTTCTCAAGATTTTTAGCAGTATTCAAGACAGGGAAATCCTCTATCTTTGAAACTATTATATGTTCTCCTTTCTTTTTCTTTAAAGCCGCACATACTCCTTTTATTGCCATGTTGCTTGATTCGGTATCTCCTGAAGTGAATACGATTTCTTCTGTTGATGCACCTATAGAACTTGCAATTGTTTCTCTTGCTTCTCCAAGTGCTTCCTTGGCATCAATACCCATAGAGTATCCGAATTCGGATGTAGCAACTGCATAAGTGTCAAAATAATACGGCTTCATTGCATCCATTACTCTTTCATCCAGGCGGGTGCTTGCCGAATTATCAAGATATGTCATTTTATCGATAATTTATTCCTCCTTAAAAAACTGTATTTGATCACATTCTGTTTACAGATTATATGAAAAGATTTATACTGGCTTCCCTTGCTTCCATAACATAAGTACCTACAGCACCATATTCATCTATCCAGTCCTGTTGTAATTGTTCAGGTTCTATTCCCATGATCTCCATTGTCATCTCACAGGCAATTACCTTCCCTCCGAGTTCCTTGAAGTCGTTCATCAGTTTTTCAAGAGAAGCTACGTTGGCTTTTTTCATCCTGTTTTTTACCATCCATTTTCCAAGTCCCAGGAAATTCATTTTGGAGAGCGGACCTTTATCAAGTCCGTCCTTTTTAAGGCGCTGTAATCCCCAGAATGTAAAGAAAAGGGACGCTTCCATACCCATGGATAGTGCACCGTTTGCTACTATAAGAGCACTGTAAATTTTATCGAGATCGCCGCTGTGAACTATTATCACGGCCTTTTCGGTCATATTTTCACTCCCACAACCAATATCATTAGTAATGCTATTGCATCTTATTTCCTGATGCGTATTTTCCACTCTTTATCTTCATTTTCGTCTATATCCATAACTTCAAGTCCCATTGCCTCACAGGCCATTGGTATCTCTTTTTTTGAAGCCGGATGTGTTCCCACAATAATAATTTCATCTCCGGAAGAGGCTTTTCTCAAAGCTTTCCGACACTCTACAAGAGGGACCGGACAGGTCTCTCCTCTGACATCTATGTTAGTTTCCGTCACATAATCTCCCCATTATATTATCATTTTCCGTGTAATTTAAATGTTACTTAACAGGTGTTAATTTGAACACCGACCTATTTAACAATTGTGAATCTAAAAATTATTGCAAGTATATGTTCTTTTGTCAATAAAAGAATAATTAGTTTCAGTATTCTCTACGGGTCCAAATAAATAAACAGTTACTTCTCCGTTTTTTAATAGTGCAAATGCCGCGTTATTATTGTTCCCTGCATATTCGGGACTTGAGAAAAGTGAAAGCAGTTTGTTATCAAACCACCATGCATATCCTTCATACAGGGCACTGTGTGCTCTTATCATCAGGGAAAGGTCATTGTATTCCATGAATCTGGTGAATACATCCGGTCCAAAACACTGTGGTCCTAAGCCCCTTGTTGATGCTGTCATACCAGGTGAAAGTGACGGATCATTCCACAGATAGCAAAATGATTCTTCTTTTGAGATATTTTCAAGATAAACCGGTCCCGGAATACCCCCATGCACACAAAAAACACTATTATTGATCAATGCTGCAACAGGTAATTCTTCAAAGGCCCTGTTTGTTGCAAGGAAAGCTTTCTGATCTGCAACTTCATCATAGAAACCATAAATACTGTTCATTTTTATGGTCTCATGATTTCCCCGCAGAAGTAAGATGCTTTCAGGTTCATTTAACTTAAGATCAAAAAGCCTGGAAATAACAGCTACTGAATCCATTCCCCTGTCAACATAGTCTCCAAGAAAAACAATCTTCTGGCATTTCAGTTCCCTGCGCATTTTCAAAATATATTCCAGTGCTTTCAGGTTGCCATGAATATCGCCTACAATCATAGCATTAGCTGATTTCAGATGTACGACAGGATCTTCTTTTTTCAAAATACCTGATGTTTCAATAGCAAGTCTGCGTAAATCCTTATGGCTCAAAGCCATCAGATCCTTTATGTATTTGCTGAAATTAGTATTTTTTAACTTATTCTTTCAGAACTTTACGTATCAAAGCAAGTCCTGCAAGATTTACCCCGATAATCAGGACTCCTCCTGTAATATAACGTGGGTTTTGATAGGATTTATTGCTTGTGGATTGCTCCGTATTTATCAGATTCACTATTGTACTTGTTTCATCATTGATTAGTTTTTCAATAACATCTTCAGGTTTAGATAATGAGCTATATTTTAAAGTGTAATCGGTATTTGCTTCAAGACCCATGAATGAAACATTATCCTGAATGATGTTTTTATAAAGAACATTCTCGTCTTTTATCAGGAGAATTTCCCCCTCTTCAGGAACATTCACTCTGATATTCACATAATCTTTAACAGTAATTGCTTTGCTGTCTGCTACTCTCAGTTCTCCGGGCATATTGAGAATTTCGAGTATAGTTGGTGCAATATCCTCCTGCCCAAATTCTCCTTTAATTATTCCCGTATCCACATCTGTTGCAGATATTATTAATGGCACTTTCTGAGATTCGGTCATAACTGAATATTTATCTGACTGATGTCCTCCGCGTGAATTCACGGACGGGAACGCCATACCATGATCTGCTGTCAAAAGAAAAGCAATATTGTTTTCAATACATTTTTTATAGAGATCGGCGGTTGCATTATCTATACCTTCAATACTTGCAATATATCCACTGTCTTTTTTATAATGTCCTGCACTGTCAATAGCACCCACATTAATGGTCAGTAGATATTTCTGTTCAGGATACTCTTTGCTCATAAATTCTATTAAAGCATATCCGGTTTTAATAGCCCAGTTATTATAGGCGTCATATCTTTCCTGTGAACCTTCAGGATATTGATTCAGGTATTCCTGTAAAGGAACAGATTGTTCCTGGAGTATGTCTGCAACATCAAGGGAAATATGTTTGCTTATTTTGGAAAAATCATTAACACTGGTTACCATTTCAGGTTCATTTACCGAATTTTCAGTGTCATGGATAATTACATTTTGTTTTTTACAGATGCTGGTCGAATCACCTTTTTGCATTATGGCAAATGTCAGGTATCCATTCTCATGGGCTACATCATAGATTGTTGTTCGATGCGCCCCTGCGATTTCACTGTCGGCTTTTGAATATCCTGTTACAAGTACTGAGTGACCTCCTTCTGTAAATGTCTGAGGAGCTTTTATATCAAGTACTCTGCAACTATTATTGAAGATCTCCTTTATGTTTGGGGTTTTAGCTTTATCAAGTACACTACCATCAATTGCATGTGGTGTATATTCCGGATAAACATAGCAGGAACTTAATCCGTCAATAATAAAAATGACAGCACTCTGTGGTGTGTTAACATCCCCTATCTCAACAACCGTATCTGCATTACAGGATGGAACAAAGAAAATTAAAAGAACAAAACAACATAACAGCAAGACGGCAACTGTAGGGTGAAGATGTTTACATCTATTGTACAGTTTTAAATTTTTTATGTCAGTATTTTTAATTTCGTTTTTCATCTGTTTTTGAAATAGGCTTTCTGGATAATAAAGTTTCGATATCAAATTATTTTTTATAAAAAGCTTTTTTTATTTTCATATGATTATTCCGGATACTAACTCGCAAGCAACTCTCACTTTTCAGTGATTATTTTCAATTATTAGTCCGTCTTTCATGAAAAGTGACAGTATCATTAGAAAAGATGTCAACGTAAATAGCAGAGGATATCCCAGATTTATGAACAGACTGGCAATCATGGGCATAAAAGCAAGTCCTGCATAAGTATATGTATTGAAGATTCCCATGGCAAGACCTCTTTCAATCGACATGTGAGATACTGCTATCGGAAGTCCTATCATTCCTGTTCCGGAACCTATTCCCAGTAATGCAAAGCCAATAAAAGGATATCTTATAGATAGAAATACTCCGGTGGCCGCCAGAATGATTCCTGCAAATATCATTGTCTTAAAACCCAGGTTCATCCTTCCAACAATAATGTTAGTTGCCATGGAAGTTACATAGAGTATGGCGATCGCAATTCCAAGTTCGGGTTTGCTCAGCATATCCTTGCTGTAATCTGAATAGAAAGCAAGCATAACTCCTGTAATTCCGAATATCAGGAAAGCTGTAATCCATATGCGGAGATATTTTTTATCATATATGCTATTAAGAACATTTTTAGTTTCAAGTAAAGGAGATATTTTTTTAACTCTCACTTTTTTAGGGCTTTTTACTCTGAATGCGGAATATAATCCCAGAATAAGTATTGTAACAGCCAGGATTGTGAAGAGAATTATCGCGCCTCTGACAGACCAATCTGCCAGAAATCCGGATGAAAGAACTCCAAAAGCAAGACCTGCATTAAGCAGAAAATTGAATTCTCCGATATATCTGTTCTTTTCCCGGAATCTGGACAATATGGAATAAGCCGGAGGGAAAAATGCACCGCATGCGATTCCTTCCAGAAGTCTGGCTGAAATTAAAACATAAATGTTTTGGCTGAAGATCAGCATTAGTCCTGTCAGAAAAGTGAGTGCAATTGCCATTGTTATGAGTTTTATATTCTCATAAATGTCTGCTAAAAATCCAAAAGGGATCATAGTAAGTAAGGCACCTATGAAATAACCGGAAAATAACAAAGTATATTCAAGTGATCCTGATGATTCTGGTCCAAGTGATGCAATTTCAGGCAATACGGGTACCACTGAATTTGATAAACCCATTATGAGAAAAACAGTAGAATATATCAATAAACGGTTTTTATTCATAAAAGCACCTGGATGTTGATATTAACATGTGTTGCACTCTATATTTAGATTTAGGAATCTTTTGAAGAAAATTTTGTTAAAGTACTGCATAGAGTAGTTGGCAAAAAAGTATATACTAAAGTATATGTTTGTAACATAATTGGATTTTCATAATCTTATAATTTTTCAAAGAGATTTAATAAACAGTATAACATATATGTTATATAATATGTAAATAAAAAAGCCAAGCATATACTTGCAAATATTTATTAAATAACTAATTTTATTATGTATGTAAGATTTTTATTAATCTATTTTTATTAATAATTATTTTACTTATCTAGTATAGACTAAAAGTAGTATAAAGTATAATATAAAAATAATCATATAATATTATAAACATTGAAAAATAGTACACTATATATTGTTTAATATTTAATATGTTGGTTGTCTTTTGTAATAAATTTGCACTTTTTTGATGTTTAATCAAATTTAATACTATCTGATTTTTTTATACTCCATTTCATTGTTCAAGCTAACTTATACCTGGTAAGATCGTTTATTTTTTTTGAATATTGTTTTTCACTTCTAATATGATAGGTTATTACAAAAACTATAAGAATAATGTATTTTTATCAAATACTATTATTTTTTATCCCATTTTTATGCAGATCATTAAGGGGTTGTAAGTCAAGACCCCCATATTCATACATACTATGTAATGGCTCTTTTCAGAAAAACATACCCTTTTTGGCAATTTCAGGGGATCGTCAATTTTGTACATATAGTTTATAAGAATATGCTATTTTTCGTTTTTTAAGCTCTGAA
>JAASSR010000064.1 GCA_021767785.1 Methanolobus sp. | reverse complement strand
GATTTTCGAAGGTCAATGCGCAGTGCAGGAGGTAAGAAGGAACTAAAACGTGTGACTGATACCGAGGTCAGTGCCCCTTTCAGCATTTACAATCTCTGGATTTATAAACAGACATATTATGGTATCAGAGATGTTCTTCGCCCTCTTATTATGTCGAAAAATATCTGTGCGCTCCCAATGCAAAAACCCGAGTATGAAAAGCCCTGGCTTATGGAGATATGCCCTGCCTCTACCCTGAAAAACGAGAATCTTTACCTTACTTATAAAGGGCGGACAGATAAAGAGAAAGAAACAAGAGAATTCATTCTTGAAGAAATGCATGGTAATGCAATAACGGTTCCTGCAGATATCCGGGATAAGATCATCAAAAACAAAGATGGAGATGCCCTTGATAGTTTCATTGCAGCTTATGCCACTTTCAGGTCTGTAAGAAAACTGGATGAAATAATAGGTAATCTCCCCGGAGTCTATCTTCGGGAAGGCTATACTTTCTTTTAATCCTTGTTAATCCCAAGAAGTTCATACAAATCCTCTGGTTTTTCCAGAATGCTTATGTTTTCCATCTGTGCAAGTTTTTCCGTATTTGACACGTCCACTTCACGCATTTTCAGTTCCATTACACGCCCTTCAGGTGACACTGTTTTAACAGTACCTCTTTTCTGGTCCACAGGAAGGATGTAGATAGGTGTTTTCCCTTTTGCTGTCTGAGCCACGGCATTCGTTACCAGTGTATCTGCGATTCCGTAGACGATCTTAGCGACTGTATTTGAGGTGGTGGGAGCTATTATGAGTGCATCATAGTACCCTACCTGCAGAGGTCCTGCAATGAATGGCGAATTAGGTCCTGCACCTGTCTTGAAATTTGGAAAATCTCTTTGTATGCTATCCCACATACGATACCATTTCATGACGGTTTCGCCTTCCTTTGATAAGAAGACCATTATCTCAATATCACTCTTTTTCTTAATATCTACCATTATTTCATATGTCTCTTTTATCAGATCTCCTGATCCCGTAATTCCCCATGCTATCCTTTTCATGATTTGTTCCTCCTTCTAAGGTTTTAAACAAATTCAATATCCTATCAATGATTCTTTATGTATCATGCTGTCAGGTATTTTCATATCATGAAGCATCTTTATCATTGCGTCCACCATTGGAGGCGGACCGCATACGTAGAAGACTCTCTCCGGATAATCAGGCACTTCTCTGATTATCATACTTTCACAAATACGTTCTCGACATCCTGTCCAGCTTTCAGATGCTCTTGTGAGTGTGTTGAAGACCTCTAAATTCGGATTTTCATTTTTCTTTTCCTCAAGTTCCTCAACAAATATCATATCTTCTTCAGTCTTATTACTGCATATGAGCATTATATCCGTACTGAGCTTCATATCAGTAGAATATTTGCAAATGCTTATCATGGGAGTGATGCCTATACCGCCGCTAAGAAGTGCTATTTTTTCGAACTCTCCCTTGAAGGTCATTTTTCCGAACGGACCGTTTATAAGTGCCTTGTCTCCCTTTTTCATAGAATCCAGCAAATTTGAGAACTCGTGCCCTGTAAGTTTTTTTGTAAATTCTATGTGATCTTTTTCACTCGGACTACTTGATATGCTGAATGGCTTGCTTGTTTTTTTTCCATCGGATTCAAGTGTAACTGTTATGTATTGTCCGGCTTTGAAATCAAAAGTCTTCGGTCTTCTGAACCTGAAACTTTTTACATTATATGCTCTTTTTATTATTTCTGTTACAGGTTCTTCAAATTTCAACCTTGCACCTCTACTTGATTTTTTTCATCATGGTCGCAGTTTTCATCAATTTATTTACGGTCCTGTGCAGACTCCTGATACCTTCCGAATCATCTGCAGCTCCTTCGGCTCCTTTGTCCTTGGACCAGAATGTTCCTCCAAGGTTTGAACCAAAAGATCCGCCTGCAACAGGTATCATCTCACTGATAACATAAAAATTAAGAATATTCTGTATGGCGGGCTCCTGTCCCCCCATCCTGTCTCCGCCAACGGCAGCAGCAGCACCAACTTTGTTCATGAAGGCTTTTGGATCACGGGCAACCACTGCTCGGCATCTGTCCATTATCGTTTTTGTCTGACCACTTAAAGTACCCTGGTATACGGGAGTGCCGATGATCCATGCATCAGCCCAGAGCATCTTGTCATAGAGTTCCACAAGATCATCTTTGTGAATGCAACCCTGTTTCTTTCGTACACAGTAATCACAATGAATACAGAATTTCATATTTTTCCCTCTGGAAGAGAAATATTCAACCTCTGCATTGTATTTCTCCTGTGCGTATCTGAGTGCTTCGTTCACAATGTAATCTGTGGATTTCTTCCTGGGACTACCTGATATCCCAAGTAAGCGGATGGTGACGTCATCAGACATATCTGGCACTCCAGTTCTCTTCAGTCCAGTGTTATTGCTTCAGTTGGGCAGGCATCAACACAGTTGCCACATTCCACGCAGTCATCAGGACGTGCGATAACCGATTTGAGGTCTCCGTTCTCATTCTCCTCAATGTCAATAACATCTGTGGGGCACGCTTCTGCGCATGCACCTATTCCTTCACATTTATCTAAGTCAACTTCTGGTGGCATTTCTTATATTCCTCCGTTTATTTTATTTTCTTTTGAAGACATACATCATCAATATAATGGCCATTGTTGCAGGAACGATACCAAATCCCGGCGTTGACTCTTCAGACCTTTCCTCGGGAGGGGTTGCCGGATCATATATGGTACTTGAGACCTCGTTCATACTTATTACAGGTACCTGTGTTTCCTCACCCAGTAGATGGTCGATCAGATCCTGAGGTGCTGATCTGTAATTCAGGCTTGTTTCTACACTGAGAGGATATTCTACATCTTCGGGTAGGGTGAAAGTATGTTCTTCTGTTACCGTTTCCTCCGGAGCTATTCTGTTGTCTTCCAGCACTCTGTCAGCAAGCCAGAAACTTAGGGTAACATTGCCTTCACTGTCACCAAGGACATTATTGTAGATCATCTTGGCAGAAACTATGTTCATGTTCTCATCAAGGGCTCCGGCACTGTATATCTCTTTGCCTCCTCTGTCAGTAACATGGACTTCAAGCCATATCTGTCTTATTTCGGAAACTCCTGTGGGGATATAATGTCCTGCACCTGAATTGGTGATGTTGGCCTTGATGGTGATCTCTTCACCGGTCTTTGCGATTTCAGGTGCGCTTATTTCCAGGGTTGCAGCCTTCTGCAGCCTTTCAACTGCCATTTCAGCTATGTTATCAGCGCCGAACATTGGGGGGATAAATGCATTACCACCGACTATATCATGGGATGATATGTGGTCTCTTTTAGGAGCACCTGAACCTGCACGGCCCGGGTTTGCTTCGAATTCTGTAATTCCTTCTGTCATATGGCAATCCTGACAGACAACATTTTCTTCACCGTAATGGCTATCCTTCCAGGTAGAATATGTATCGTCTATAACAAGTCCGTTCACCGGATGTATTACCTGGTGACACATTCCACAATATTCTGCCTGTGTATAGAGCTCAAGGTATTCAGAGTCATGATATGTTGATCGTGAATCATCGAAAGGTCCCCATTTTGTATCTCCGGGGCTCACTATGAATGGAGCGTTGCCTGTTCCGTTACTTCCTGACACCACATGACAGAAATCACACTGTACTCCAAGTTTGGAGATATCGGACATTTCCGATCCGTCTATAGGTGGTATTTCGCCTGAGACGACCCCAATGGGTGTGTGACAACGTGAACAGAACTCATCTACCAGGCCATCGGTGTCGTTGCTTGCAACTTTAACCTCTTCCAGATAGAAGGGGTCAAGATATGCGTTGAAGTGCATAGTACCCTCCCAGTCTGAATATATTATGGCATGACATTGCCTGCATTTGCTTTCGTAAGCAAAGTCCTCTGCTGAGAATTCACCGAATTCCGTAGCTTCAGCAGCAGATACAGGGCTGCAGCCCGATAGCAAAAACAGAGCTGCCACAAAAAACAGAGTGTAATTAAAAATAGTCCCCCTCATATCCTGTCCTCTCAGTAAATTGAAACCGTTAAAATAAAGCTCAAAGGGACCTATGCCCTCTGAGAAATGTTCTTATTTGAGCTGTTTCAGTGCATCTCTGCATGCAGCAACTGCAGGAGCTCCGGATGTTATGAAGATGACATCCATTACTTCCATTATCTCTTCCTTGGTTGCTCCGTTCTTCAGTGCACTTTTTATCTGTGATTCCACGCAGCGCTCACACTGTTTGGACGCAACAACTGCCAGTGCTATAAGTATCTTTGTTTTTGCCGGCAGAGCACCATCTTTGAGCAACCGGTGGTTGCACATGTTGTACTTGTGAAGGAATTCCGGTTCAAGTTCTCCAAGTGTTTCAAGTATCTGGGGTGTGAAGCCCAGTTTGTTGGACATATCATCAATTATCTCTTTGTGTCCTTGCTTATCCTCGTTTGCTTTATATCCACTCATAATTCCATCTCCTTTTTATTAATAAAATTCTATTCAATCAAATGAATCTTCAATCGTCTGGTTAAAGCAGTAATGACACATGATCCTTGGCAAACCGTTTGGAAGTCTTTCAACGTGGGGAGGTTTTCCTACTGATACAGGGAGTTCCAGTTCTTTTGTATGATCAGTGCAAAGTCCTTTTCCACAGGTTATGCAGACGCATGTGGCTTCTTCATCTTTTCCTTCTTCCATGCAGTCGTAACATTTCATCATGATATCACCTTAATAGTTCTCCTTAAGTGCTTTATGGCAGGGCATGCAAAGCACTTTTTCCCAGTGCTGGACATCTTTATAATCACAGGAGATTCCCATTCCACATTTCAGTTTTATACTGTATTCACCTTCCCACACAGGTGTTTCCTCCTTCATATGATGTTCTTTACAAACTCCTCTCCCGCAGATTATGCAGATACCCACAGTATCGCTATCTTTTCCATTTTTTGCACATTCATAGCATTTCATGATAATCACTCGTATCAAAAATCATCTATTCACAAACGATTCCCATATCATTCATATTTTTTCAGACCTGCCAATGGCCTTAAGGGTAATGACTCGAAAACCCCCTGAACATTGCCACCTCCTGCAAATATGAATACTATTTCTTCTGACATTAATGAATATATCTGTAACGGTAAGTTCATATTCTCTTTTTACAGGGTGTTATTTAACTTAACTGACGTTGTCATAGAATATCAATCTCATTTTTTAGAAGTACTTTATAAATTCGGGAACATTTGATATTTTTCGAGTATTTTGCGCTTGCAACTGACATGTCTGCAAATATCAAACCAACAAAGTTTTAAATATGTATAGATACCTGAATAGGAACACACTTTACAGGAGGATTCAAATGACATTTGGAATTGAATTTGTACCAAGCGACCCGGTTTTGAAAATATCTCACTATGCAAAACTTGCTGAACAGCAGGGATTTGACAACGTATGGATTACAGACCACTATAACAACCGTGATGTATATTCAACCTTAACCGTGCTTGCAATGAACACAAACAGTATCAAGCTCGGAACAGGTGTAACAAATCCTTATACAAGGAATGCAGCTGTTACAGCATCAAGCATTGGTTCTGTTAACGAGATATCTGGCGGCCGTGCAATTCTCGGTCTTGGTCCCGGAGACAAAGCAACTTTTGATGCAATGGGTATTTCCTGGGACAAACCACTGACAACCACAAAGGAAAGTATCTCAGCTATCCGTGGTTTCCTTGCAGGAGAAAAGGTAACCCAGGATGGCGATATGGTCAAGTTCAGCGGTGCCAAGATGGCATTCAAGACCGGCGATATACCAATCTACATGGGTGCACAGGGTCCGAAAATGCTCGAACTCGCAGGAGAGGTGGCAGATGGTGTACTGATCAATGCATCACACCCAAAGGACTTCGAAGTAGCTGTGGAAAAGATAGCAGCAGGTGCAAAGAAAGCAGGACGTGACCCCAAGGACGTTGATGTTGCAGCATACGCATGTTTCTCAATTGATAAGGACGCTACAAAGGCAGCAAATGCAGCAAAGGTTGTAGTTGCGTTTATCGTTGCAGGTTCACCTGACATGGTTCTTGAGCGCCACGGAATTGATCCATCAGCAAAGGCTGACATTGGCGGAGCCATCGCAAAGGGTGACTTCGGTGCACTTATGGGCGGCCTTGTAACAGATGATATGATGAACGCATTCTCCATCTGCGGAACACCTGATGACTGTAAAGCAAGGATCAATGACCTTCTTGACATCGGTGTAACACAGATCGTTGCAGGTTCCCCGATAGGACCAAACAAAGAGAAGGCTATCAAGCTCATCGGAAAAGAAATAATCGGATAAACAAAAAAAGAACGTCGGAGGCAGTTAATGGCCCATCCAAAGATATTAGAGGTCATTGAGCACGACGTCTGTACTGCTTGTGGGGCATGTGTTTCAACATGCCCTGCCGGTGCTATTGTAATGAACAAGCATGCAGAAGTCCGTGACCCTGATAATTTAGAATTATACGTCAAAGGCGCAGCACCTGATGTATGTGAAGGTTGTCTCACATGCGGAAGGCTCTGTCCTGTAATTGACGGATATGTTGATGACGAATTTGAAAATATAAACGAATTCTTTGGAGCAAAAAGCATTATAGAAGGTCAGGATGGTGGTGTCACATCAATGCTGGCAAAGGCTTTGCTCGAGACAGGTACTGTAGATTGTATTGTTGGTATCGCCAGGGATGACGAATGGGGTACTGAACTTATTCTCATGACCAAACCGGAGGATGTTGACAGGACAACAGGCACCAAATATACTTACGATTCAGTACTTTCAGCACTCAGGGAACCTTTTGAGAAATACGATAAGATAGGTGTTATCGGCGTACCCTGCCAGGCACACGGTGCACGTCTTATTTCAGAGAATACGAATGATAAGATAGTTGTTATTATCGGCCTGCTATGTATGGAAAGTTTCTATCATGATGTAATGTCTGATAAGATAGTTCCTGAAATAATGGGGCTTAATATTGAAGATGTCGTAAAGATGGACTTTGGCAAGGGTAAATTCTGGAACTATACCAGGGATGGGGAAGCTCATAGCGTGAAGATCCCTGAAGTAGCACCGCATGCAAGGAATCCATGTCATCACTGCTGTGATTATACATCAGTATCTGCTGATATCTCAGTAGGATCAGTAGGTGCTCCTGATGGCTGGAACTCTGTTTTTATACGTACTGATGAAGGCAAGAAAGCTTTTGAACTGATCAAAGACAAGGTTGAGATTATGGAAGATCCTAAACCAGGAATAGATCTGGTCAAAAAGCTTGCCAAGATGAAACACGATAACAATTCAGGTCACTATCTGGAAGTGTGTGAAAAGTTCACATTCGATGAATGTGGCATTCGCTGATGGTTATCATATATGCACATGAGACGGGCGTTCTATATAGGGCGCTTTCAACCATTCCATCTCGGGCACTATTCCATAATAAAAGATATTGCCCGGGATGTGGATGAAATAGTAATAGGAATCGGTAGTGCTCAAAAAAGCCACGATCCAAAAAACCCTTTTACCGCAGGTGAGCGTGTAATGATGATCAGACATGCTCTTGAAGATGCTCATATTATGCATTACGCCATACCTCTTGAGGATCTGCAACGAAATGCTGTGTGGGTCTCACATATTATATCGATGACACCGCCTTTTGATGTTGTTTATTCCAATAATCCTCTTGTCATTCGTCTTTTCATGGAGGCCGGTATAACTGTAAAACAACCTCCAATGTATCAGAGAGAGGGTTACTCCGGCAGTGAGATAAGAGGGCGAATGTTAGCAGACGAGGACTGGAGATCCCTTGTTCCTGAAGCCGTTGCTGATGTGATAGATGAGATAGACGGAGTCAACAGACTTAAAAGCGTTTCAGGGTCAGATTCATATATATAATGGAAATTACACTTTCAAATATGAATTATCCGGATGATGATCTTAAAGGAGATTCTGAACGTAAAATCATACATATCATTACCGGTTTGGCGTATATACCTGTTATTTATTTTCTGGATGACATTGCGTTTTATATATTAATGCTCTTTGAATTTGCTGTTTTCTTAATAGTAGTCTCACTGGCCATTCTTAAACAAATGAACTATAAACCTGTTTATGAACTGACAAACAGATGGGCTCGTAATAAGGAAGATTATCTTCCTCTGAAACCTACTTTACTTCTCAATACCGGGGTTATTGTCGCTTATCTTCTGTTTCCTGTTAGTATAGTATATGCTGCGGTTGCCATTACATCACTGGGAGACGGCATCGCTACAATTGCAGGAAAAAAATTCGGTAAACATAAATTTCCTTATTCTGAAAGGAAGAGCTATGAAGGGAGCTTTGCAGGACTATTAGCCGCATTTTCAGGAGCAGTATTATTTGTTTCTCCTTTGCAGGCACTATTAGGCAGTGCCGGATCATTATTTTTGGAGAGTATCATTGGAAGACCCACAAGATCCAGCTCATCTTTTGATTCTCTGTTCAATATGCTGAAAAATGATAACCTTATATTACCTGTTGCTTCCGGATTTCTGATGCAGGTCATAGGTAAAGTGATGTAGATATCATTAATATCTTTATATTCAGATTCTTTTTTTCTTGTAGAGTACTTCTTTTTGAACATTATTTTATCCGCACTTAAAAACGGCTATATACCCACTCTATGCTTATTACCAATAGTCATCAAAAATTTAATGATGCAACAATGAAAAGCGCACAACATATTATTTGAAATAAATTTTATTGAGAATCACTATCTTTGTGAGATGATTATATGGATACCAGGAATTTTACTCCTCTTGCATTTCTGGCTTCACTCGGGGCCGGTGGTGTTGCAGTAATGCCTTTTGTATTGATGCAGTATACGATAGAAAACGGACCAGGCCTTATTACACGGTCACAACTATGGGCCCAGGCAATGCCATTTGCGACACAGATTTATTACTACCTTTTAGAATTTGTAATGGTGCTATTTACTTTTCTGCATTTTGCACTAACAATATGGTTTGCAGCCAAGTTGCTTAGCTGGATGAAGACTGACCAGTTTCCGGAACTTATAAGCAATCCACTGAAAAATACCGCAATACTTGCACCATTGATATCTTTTTTGATGTCTATGAATGTTCTTATTGGTCCTATAAGATATTTTATACCTTTTCTTTCTAACAATTTCGCATCTTTGTTCTTGCCTGCGATGATATTCTGGTCTTTGTTCTTTTTAATTGTCATGTTCACTGAGGTCAAACTCCTTGCAATATCTTTCAGGAATGGTTTTGACATCAATCAAATTAATTTCGGATGGTTGTTGCATCCTTTTCTTTTGGGTATGCTGACAGTTGTCGGAACTGGTATTGCATCAATGTCTGTTGATCCCATGATATCGAACACTGCAGCGTTTATGTCTTTGATATCCGGTTCAATGGGAATCTTCCTTCTGCTGGTAAAGATGGTAATCCTCTTTAAGAGTCATTTCCAGTCACCGGGTCTCCCGGAAAAACATTTTTTGCCAAGTTTCCTGATTGTAATACCGAACATAACCCTGTTTGCTATAAGTGCATTCAGAATGGGTCACTTCCTTGAACATTCGTATGGATTTGAATTGGGTGCATATTTCTATTTTGTTGTGGGAATGTCATTTGCATTCGAAATATGGTACATGCTTTTCGGTCTCTCTCTGCTAGTAGATTATTTCAGGAAGAACCATTTCAAAGAATTCTACGTTACTCAATGGGGGCTGATCTGTCCATTAGTCGCATTTGTAGTTCTTGGTGGATTTGCTCATAACGTTGTTTTTGGCAGTATTATACTTTACACTGTACTGGTTCTGACGATGATCATTACGGTTCTGGTCTACTTTGAATTGCTGAGTAAACATATCAAGTGCAGCCGGTCCAGCCATGCCAAAATAAGTTGTGCTGTATAATATTAAAAGAAAAATTCAAGAGATAAGTGTTGCCTCACCTTTCAGTTCTTCATAATAAAACTGACTGAGGCAAATTCCTTTTTCTTTGTATTTTTATGTTCAGGAGTACAGTATTCTGCTTTCGATAACAGTTATGGCTTTACCTGAGATAAGCACCCTGTCTTCCACAACCTTTACTTTCAGGAACCCTCCTCTTTCTGATGCCTGATATGAAATGAAATTGTTCTTGTTCAGTTTCTTCATCCAGTAGGGTCCAAGACAGCAGTGTGTTGAACCGGTAACAGGATCTTCGGGAATCCCAATTGCCGGTGCAAAAAGCCTTGAAACAAAATCACAATCTGCGGATGATGCTATGGCTGTAACACATACTCCTCTGGTAGTGATCTTTGAAAGTTTCGAAAAATCAGGCTGAATGGCCCTTAACTCATCTTCAGAAGCAACTTCCACCAGGTAATCAAAGGCATTTCTCCCTGTATATATCGGTTCTATTCCCAGTGCATCTATAATTTCCTCAGGAGCATCAGTTTGTTCTTCAGGAAGCACCGGGAAATTCAGTTGTATCCATTCATCCTCACTGTTAGCCGTAAGATCTCCACTTTTTGTGAAGAATCTTAATGTTTCATATTTTTCTGCAAACCCTTTTTCCCAGATTATATGGGCACTTGCCAGTGTTGCATGTCCGCATAGGTCCACTTCAGCATCAGGTGCGAACCAGCGTAGATTATAACCGTTCTTTTCAGGATACAGGAATGCAGTTTCTGAAAGGTTCATTTCTTTTGCCACATTCTGCATCCATTTATCATCCGCGGCTCCTTCAAGAATGCATACGCCTGCAGGATTTCCTGAAAAAGGTTTATCGGTAAAAGAGTCTACATGGTATATTTTGGGCATATTATCATTTATTTACTTAATATCTGTCAGAATTGAGCGATTCATGATTTACTTATAGATATAATTAAATAATATAGATTCTGTATTTTTATACAAAGTTTCTATTGGTCAGATATTTAATTTGTAATGTCGTGAGAAATTCCTATCATTATGTCCTGACCTTTCCATTTACCTTTAGTGAACCTGATCTCAACTTTAATAAGTGATTTATCTTTGGTTATCATTGGAAAGATAAAATATGAAAGTTTTTCCTCTATTATATCTGAAAAGGTTCTTGCGGCTTCTAAATATTGATTGTGGGGTATGAGTGAAATAATATTTATATTTAAAAGTTCTTCAGGTAAATATCCCAGTCTCATTGGAAATGCTGAGTTGTAGTTGATAATACATCCTTCCAGATCAACTATTATCAGGAAATCTTCCAATGCTTCAAAAATACCCATTAGATCATCATTATTGCTTTTAAGTTCTATTTCCGAGATTGCACGATTAATAAATCCTCCTATTTGTGAAGCAACATTCTCTATAGAATTCTGGGATTTGTTTGAAATCTCATTTTGGGTGTGTGACATAAGTTTAAGCATGGCTATAACATTGTTTTCATATTTAACAGGGACAATTGCAGTTATATTTAATTTTTCGTTTGGTGTTTCTGTAGCGGTCATAGCGCATATTTCTGAGTGGTTTTTGTATACAGGTTTACCCAGCATGGTCAGTTTTGTCAGTAAAGAATTTGAACCGTAATGTGATACCTTTTCAACATATTCAGAAGATAAGCCTTTATGTGCCACAAGGTCCATATCACCTGTGTCTGTATCAACAATGTAAAGACAAACAGAGTCAAAGGGTTCTATCTGCAGGGATAGATCCATCAATTGGTCATAGGTATCATGAATGTTATCAATTAAAGCACAGGCATTTCCAAGTTTGCATTGTAGTTGCAAAAATTCATTTGATTGTTTGTTGTTTGTTATGTCAACAATAATTCCTTCAATAAAATCTATATTGTCCTCATCATGCTGGACAAAAGTTCGTTCATTGATCCAGCGAACTTCTCCGGATTTTGTCAGGATTCTGTATTCCTGATCAAAACATGATTTATTTGATTCTATATTATCAGTTACTTTGGTTTGTACTTTTTCTAAATCATCAGGATGTATTATATCGCCATAAGATAGCTCACCTGACATGAATTCTTTTGCTGAATATCCAAAGAGTCTGATGTTTTCTGAGACGAATTCCACGGGCCAGTTGTGCTCAACCTTCCACAAAAAAACAACCATTGGGCTATTATTCACAATATTCCCAAGTGCTTGTTGCATTTCATTGGAATGTTTCAGCTCATTTGTATATTTTTTGAGGGCTTCCTCAGAATTCCTGCGTTCAGTGATATCCCGGACAAAAGAAAAGATATATTTGATATCTTCAAATTCCAGATAACTTAATGATATCTCTACAGGAAAAATCCTGTCATCTTTAGTATAATGTATCGATTCCATTTGGAATGATCCGTATTTTTTGACCTTATTCCAAAGTTCATCCCATTTACTTTCTGGAAAATCACGGCTGATATCAAATACTTTCATTGAAAGTAGTTCTTCCCGGGAATAACCATAATTTTGGCATACAGCCTCATTGACAAACATGAAACTGGCATCAGGAGCTATCCAGAAAGCAGGTTCCATGCTGTGATTAATTGAATGTTGAGTAAGACGTAAATTCTTTTCTGCTTCTTTGCGTCTGGTAATATCGCGGCAAAAAGAGAAAATATACTCTACACCTTCAAAATGAAGATATGTATATGAGATCTCTACAGGAATAGTCCCACCTTCTTTTGGAACATGGATGGTTTCTACTGTACCAAGTTGTGATTTTTTCATCTTATCCCATTGTCTTCCCCAATTGTCTTCTGAAAAAATAGGATCTACATCAAAGACTTTCATTGATAGCAGTTCTTCCCGGGTGTAACCAAGTTCTTTGCAGGCTGCTTCATTAACGTATAAAATACTGGCATCTGGCGCTATCCAGAAAATGGAATCGATGCTGTGTTCTATTGAATATTTTGCAAGAAGCAAATCTTTTCCTAGGTCTTTACATACGTATGAATAAGTATCAGGTTCATTTGGATTCATTTTTCTACCTATTCCATATTAAAGAAATATATGGCACTTTCTATATCATATATATACTGTATTTGACATTTAAACTTTAAAATATTATTTTTATTAATTTATTGAACTCAATGTTGCCCGCAGTAGTATGATTGACACAGGTAATTTTTGCAGAATAGCATTATTTTTGCATAGCTTCAAGAGATTTCTTACCAAAAACTATATGTGGAATATCAAAATAAAAAATCGTTTCATATTATGTGGCAGGAATGCAGTTTGATGTTGTTTATTTGCCTACTTTTTTTTATATTTTATTTTTCTTCAAAACTATTATATATAGTTTTCTGTTATGATTCTTGAACTTTTTGTCATCATGGTACCCATTCATCTTGTTTCAAAAAACAGTATGAAAATATATTTTTATTTTTACTTTATTGCCTGCATCTCTGCAAAGATCTTTTTATAAATAGTTTTTGCTATATAACTGCTGCGTAACTCTTATATACTGAATTTTGAAGACACTTTCATGTGGACAAAAAAGAGATCATAAAAATGGCTATAATGATCTCTGTTAAACAGTAAAAATGGTTTTGTCCTTGAAATGAATAGCAACGACAAGGCGAACAATAGACAATGGCTAATCAG
>JAASSR010000145.1 GCA_021767785.1 Methanolobus sp. | reverse complement strand
GCAATGGAAAATAAGAAAAATGCTAAGAAATTACTTGTTCTGGGTACTGCATCTGACGTCGGCAAAAGCATAATGGTTACTGGACTGTGCAGGATACTTTCCAGAAAATATAAGGTTGCACCCTTTAAGGCCCAGAACATGAGCCTGAACTCCTGGATAACAAAGGATGGAAAAGAGATCGGAATCGCTCAGGCAATACAGGCCAAAGCTGCAAAGGTAGAGCCCACCGCCGACATGAATCCAGTACTTCTAAAACCAAAAGGAGACAGAACTTCACAGGTAATCGTACTTGGGGAACCTTATGCTGACAAATCCGCAGGAAATTATTACGACTCCATCGAGGAAATGCATGATGTACTCAGGGGCGCACTTGAAAGACTCGAATCTGAATATGAACTTATAGTCATGGAAGGTGCAGGAGGAGCAGCAGAGATCAACCTTTATGATCGTGACATAGTCAACATCGGAACTGCGCGCATAACCCAGGCACCCATCATCCTGGTAGGAGATATCGAGTCCGGAGGAGTTTTTGCAAGCCTTTACGGAACAAAAGCACTTCTGCCGGATGATGTCAGCACAAAACTGAAAGGATTTGTCATAAACAAGTTCCGTGGTGACCCTGCGATACTTGAACCCGGCCTTAAGCAACTTGAAGATCTTACAGGAGTCCCTGTTCTCGGAGTATTGCCCTATTACAAGCTCAAGATACCTTCTGAGGACTCTATGGCCATCAGGAAAAAGAAGGGCCGAGACGAAGACGGAGATATAAACGATATTGACATTGCAGTTATTCGTTTGCCGAGAATATCGAATTTCACTGATTTCGAGCCTCTTGAAAGAATCGCAAAGGTCAGATATGTGGACCTTGATGATAATCTGGGAAACCCTGATTGTGTCATAATTCCCGGTACAAAGAACACTGTCAGTGACCTGCTGGACCTTCAGAAAAGCGGTATGGATGTACAGATAAGTAATCTTAAAGACAAAGCTGTGATCTTCGGAATTTGTGGAGGATACCAGATGCTTGGTAAAGTTATCCATGATTCAGGTATTGAGAATGGGGTCAAGGACGATTATGAAGGACTCGGACTGCTGGATATCGAAACAACCTTCGGAGAATACAAAAAGAAAACAGTTCAGGTCGAAAAAGAAATAATTGCCGAAGGACCTATATTCAGCCATATTAAAGGCGAGAAAATAAAAGGTTACGAGATACACATGGGGGATACAAAGACACCTAGAACAGTCTTTGATGATGACGGCAGCATCAATAAAAACGGTACCATAGTAGGTACATACCTCCACGGACTTTTCGAGAATGAGAACATCCGCCATGCACTCATGATCTATCTTACCGAAAAGAAAGGTGTGGAATATCATCCGGAAACAGTTACAACTGAAGAGGAAGCTTACGAAGAACTTGCACAGATAATTGAAAGCTGTCTGGATATGGGTAAGATATATGAACTGATCGAAGAACAATAACGTATTTCTGTAATTTTGAGTTGCAACTTATGTTGCAATTTTTTCTTATTTTAATCTTCTTATTCTATTTTAAAAACTTATAGCTTACCTTATATTCTTTTTCTTAAAGTACAGCCTGGATCCTGTAATATAAATTGCACAGCTACGTATCAGTCCGCCTGTTTCCTAAGCATGCCTATTATAAAGAGCTTACCAAAAATATTATATAACAAATTAATTATTATAGGTATACCTACAAAGAATAAAGCAAACGAATGGAGATAAGATGAACGAAAAAACACTGGATTTCATTGAACCTGAGACTTCAGTCAAAGTTCTGAAAGTAACCGGACAGAAGTCTTCCAGGAAAAGAATTCTGGACATGGGATTAACTCCCGGCACAAGAGTAGATGTCATACGCAGAGCACCTCTTGGTGACCCTGTGGAGTTCAAACTGAAAGGATACAACCTCTCTTTAAGAAAAAGAGAAGCTGAAACAATCCTTGTCGAGATAGTAGAATAAGTCTGAAATTGAGAGGATCACAGGGATGGTGACAGAATGACAGAAAAAATAACTGTGGCACTGGCAGGAAATCCGAATGTGGGAAAGACTTCCATATTCAATGCCATTACAGGTTCCAAACAACATGTGGGAAACTGGCCGGGTGTCACAGTGGAGAGAAAAATAGGAAAAAGGGTCCACAATGATCTGGAAATGGAAATTGTGGACTTACCCGGAACCTACAGTCTTACCGCGTATTCACTTGATGAGATCATTGCCCGTGACTTCATAATCGAAGAAAAGCCGGACATTGTAGTACAGGTCATTGACGCAACGAATCTTGAAAGGAACCTTTATCTTACGACCCAGTTGATGGAACTTGGAGTCAAGCTCATAATTGCGCTTAATATGACGGACCTTGCACTTGCAAAGGGCGACAGGATAGAAACGGAGAAAATGCAGGAATTTCTTGAAGTTCCGGTCGTATGCACAACAGGAAGTAAAGGTAACGGGATTGAAGAACTTCTTGATGAGATCACAGTAGAATTACACAAAACAAGAACAAATGAAAGCATATTTACTTATGACGAAAAGATCGAAAACAGGTCAGAAGAACTGAAAGCTATCCTTGAAAAAGACCTGTTCTTTTCGCATTATCCTTTACGATGGTTTGCTTTGAAGGTGCTCGAAGGTGACGAGAACATACTCAAAAAAGCAAAAGAGAGCGATAAATACCCCGAAATAAAAAAAGTACTGAACGAAACAGATTCCGAAATGCTGGAGGCAAAGATCGCAGACCAGAGATACAAAACCATACAGACTATGCTGAGGCAGGTGTGTAATATCAATACGTGTCAGTTGAGCGGATCTGACATGGTTGATCGTGTAGTAACAAGCAAAACGCTTGGAATACCAATATTCCTGTCACTTATGTGGGCGGCTTTTGAAATTACCTTCACATTTGCCACGCCTTTCATGAATATGATAGACATATTCTTCGGCTGGCTTGCTGAAACAGCTGCCAGTGCCATTACAATCCCATGGCTTGCATCACTCATAGGAGAAGGACTTATAGCAGGTGTTGGTGCAGTATTGATATTCCTGCCTAACATCCTTCTGCTATTCTTCATGTTATCGCTGATGGAAGATAGTGGGTACATGGCAAGAGCCGCTTTCATTATGGACAAGCTGATGAGCAAGATAGGACTGCACGGCAGGTCTTTCATACCCCTTGTCATGGGATTTGGATGTAATGTACCTGCCATCATGGCAACACGTACCATCGAAGACACACGTGACAGACTTATCACCATATTGATCGCTCCATTCATGTCCTGTGGGGCAAGGCTTCCGGTTTATGTTCTTCTGGCTGGAGCCTTCTTCGGAAAAGATGCAGGAATTGTAATCTTCGGCCTGTATGCTCTTGGAATCCTGGTTGCGGTTGTCAGTGCAAAGCTCATGCGCAGCACGATCCTTCGGGGCGAGGACACTCCGTTCATCATGGAACTCCCATCCTATAAGATACCAACACTCAAAGGGAGTGCTATTCACATGTGGGAACGAGGCAG
>JAASSR010000063.1 GCA_021767785.1 Methanolobus sp. | reverse complement strand
TGAGGATGGAGATGAATATGATGTCACCTATACAGAAGGTGATGTATCGGATGAGGACTGTCCTGTGGGTTCCATCATGACCACAAGCAACCCTAACACCGGTGAAATGGTGGCCATGGAGATCGTTGGTAAAGAAAATATCGATGGTATTGAAATGTGCCATGGTGTTTATGAAGCAAATACACCTGACGAGAATGGAATTGCCAGAGTTGAATATTACTGGTCAAATGAAAATGATGAGGCATTCATGTGGATCGCCTATGATGAGGAGGGTAACGTCATCTCCGAAATGAAGGCTATGGACGGCAAGATAACCATCACAAGTGAAGACGGAGAAGTAATTGAGATGGACATGACTCAGTACGAGTGATACTTGCTACCGGTTTTAACAAAACTATTTTTCAGAGTTGTAGTGTTTACTCTATATCAGCCATTTTACTGCTGATATAGAACTTTTCTCTAATTGGTTTTAAATAGGATAATTACCTTCAGTAATAGCCATGCAACTTCCATCACCCGATGAACTGAAGCAAAAAAGGATCGATCTTGGTCTTACACAGAGCGATCTTGCAAAACGAGCCGGTGTCAGTCAACCACTGATAGCGAGGATCGAAGCCGGAGATGTTGATCCCAGATTGTCAACTCTTAAGAAGATCATCGATGTTTTCAATGATATCGAAAAAGAGGATGTTTCCCTCATTGATATCATGAACACGGAACTGATATCTGTTTCGCCCTATGAAAGTATCGATAAAGCTGTTCACATAATGGAAAAGCACAACATATCACAGATACCTGTTATTGAAGAGGGTATCCCTGTCGGTAGTATCTCCGAGGATATGATCGTCAGGTCAATGGCAGACAAGAAAACTTCAGTCGTATCCCATATGAAGGTTGGGGATATTATGGGTGATTCCTTCCCGACACTTTCTCCGAACACCGATGTAAAAACAGCATCCTATATGCTGGAAAAACATCCTGCAGTTCTTGTGCTTGAAAAAGGTCAGGTTGCAGGAGTTGTCACAAAGTATGATGTGTTGAAACTGCTGAGTGAATAAGATAGTTCACAAATCATAACTATTTTAAATTAATGTGTGATATTCTTAAAAAAACAGCATTTATAACCTATTCACAACATTGATAATTGAGGGTTTTTTTCACTTAATCTTAAATAGGGACACATCAATGTAACTGCATTGAATTGGTTAGGGCAAGGGACAATGAGTAGCTCATATCAGATAGGAAAGATTATTGGTATACCCATAAAGATACATATTTCATTTTTGATCATATTACCTCTGTTTGCATGGTTTTTCTCGGTTCAGACAGAACCTTTAGGATTCTCAGGAGTTGAACCTGAATTGATGAAATATGTTCTTTCGCTTCTAACTGCTATACTCCTTTTTGCATCCGTCTTAGCCCATGAACTTGCACACTCCTTTTTTACCATAAGGTACGGAGGCAGTATCAGGGAGATACGGCTGTATTTGATAGGAGGAGTTGCAGCCATGGAAAAAGAAGTGAATGAGCCTTTAAAGGAAGCAAAAATGACCTTTGCAGGTCCGCTTTCAAGTATTATCATCGGAATCCTGCTTTTATCTGTAAATTATGCATTCAATAAGGCACCTGTTTCAGAAGGCAATCCTTTGTTCCTGATGATATTTATTCTTGGGTACATCAATATTATTCTCGGACTCTTTAATCTGCTTCCTGCATATCCTATGGATGGCGGACGCATACTCCGTGCATTTCTGGCAACTCGTATGAATTTTGTTAAAGCCACTGAAAAGTCCGCAACCATAGGTAAGACATTTGCTGTTTTAATGGCCATCCTGGGATTTCTCGGTAATCCCTGGTTGATCTTGATAGCAGCATTCGTTTTTATAGGTGCAAGTAAAGAAGAAAAACAGGTCAAAAGAAAGTATGACAAATATTAGTAGTGCTGGTCTTGAATGCAATATTATTAAATAATAGAGTTGCGTATGAGGCAAAAGTTGCCTTTACAGGATAATTCAACAGTATCAATTGTTTCCTTACCATATCAATACTTTACAATTACCAGATTTCAATTACATGTTATTATCAGGAGATTAATAATGGATCTTGAAGATACACTTCTTATGATGCCGGGACCGGTGCCTGTTGCACCCCGTGTTCTAAGGGCAATGTCAAAACCTATGATCAATCACAGGGGAGCAGAGTTCTCGGCTATGTATGATGACTGCTGTGAAATACTTGCTGATGTTTTTAGGACAAAGAATGATATTTTCATATTGAGTGGATCAGGTACCGCAGCAATGGAAGCTGCTGTGGGATGCACAGTCGGAAAAGATGATGTTGTAATTGCCCTTGAAAACGGTAAGTTCGGTGAAAGGTTCAAGGATATTGCCGCAAGGTATGGTAAAGTTAATGCACTGGAAAATGATTGGGGAAGTTCTTTCGATCTCGATGAAGTTGAAAAGAAACTGGAAGAAGGTGCAAAAGCCATTACCCTGGTACACAACGAAACATCTGCTGGAATTCAGAATCCAGCAAAGGAGATCGGAAGACTTGCCAAAAAGCACGATGCCCTCTTTATCATGGACGGCGTGACCACACTTGGTGGCGATACAGTTCAAACCGATGATTGGGGCGTTGATATTGCAGTTGTTGGTTCACAGAAGTGTCTGGCAGCACCACCAGGCCTTTCCATGATCTCTGTCAGCGAGCGTGCCTTTGAAGCCATGGAAAAAAAAGAATCACTTCCATATTATCTTGACCTGAAAGCATGCAGGAAAAGCAGTAAAAAATCACAGACACCATATACTCCGGCTATCCCATTATTCTTTGGACTTCAGGAAGCGCTGCATATTGTAAAAGAAGAGGGCATGGAAGCAAGGATCAAACGTCATGCAACCGGTGCAAGGGCAATCCGTGCAGCAGCCGATGCCATGGGTATTGAGATGTTCCCTCAACTTAATAAGTACAGTCATTACTCCAACACCGTCACGGCCATGAGATCCCCCGCAGGTATCTCAAGTGATGATATTAAGAAAGACATGATCGCAAGAGGTATCACTATTGCCGGCGGGCAGGCACATCTAAAAGGTAAGATATTCAGAATCGGAAGCATGGGCAATGTCCAGCCAAAAGACATTATTCTGACCATTCAGGAACTTGGAGTTGTCCTCAAGAACAGAGGAGTTATATCTGACATAGGAGCAGGTGTGGAAGCAGCCGGTGAAGTGCTGGATGAACTGCTTTGAGTTATTAAGGTAATTATGGCATCAATAGGAGTCGTAGACACTACTTTCGCACGCTTTAATATGGGTAAAGCTGCAGTCGATGAGATACAGAAGAATGTCTCTGTTAAAATAGTACGCCGGACAGTTCCGGGCATCAAGGACCTACCGGTAGCAGCCAAAAAACTTATAGATGAAGAGAACTGCGATATTGTCATGGCTCTGGGTATGCCCGGCAGCAAAGAACAGGATAAGATCTGTGCTCATGAGGCATCAACAGGGATAATCCAGGCACAACTTATGACAAATACCCATATAATAGAGGTCTTTGTCCACGAGGACGAAGCAAAGGATGAAAAGGAACTTGCTTTTCTTATGGAACAGAGATCAAGGGAACATGCCTTAAATGTTGTCAAGATGCTGTTCAAGCCTGATAAACTGGTAAAAGAAGCCGGAACAGGCCAGAGACAGGGATTTGAAGATGTAGGAGCTGCAAGAATATAATATCCGAGTCGTACGTAGAAATATAAATTAATACAATTAATCTTAAGTGATCATTATGACTATAAAACTGGGATTTGTAATAGCTGAATTTAACAGAGATCTTACCTTCCAGATGGAGCTGCTCGGTGAAGAGCATGCGAAATTCCTCGGAGCAGAAGTTGTGGAAAAGGTCCTCGTTCCTGGAGTGTACGATATGCCCCTTGCCATTAAGAAACTCTGTGAAAGTGATGATATCGACGCAGTGGTTACTGTGGGAATTGTTATTGAAGGGGCAACAGAACACGATGAGATAGTCGTACAGCATGCTGCAAGAAAGATCACCGATCTTTCTCTTCAATATGATAAACCTGTGACACTGGGTATAGCTGGACCCGGAATGACCAGAATGGAAGCCCACCAGCGTGTGGACTACGCAAAACGTGCTGTGGAAGCAGCTATAAAACTTGTACAGCGTCTTTGAAATTACCATAAGACTGAACAAACATGGTTGTGTTAATTGGATGGCTTCATCAAGGTTAAAGAGAGTGGAAGAATCAGCAACTATCAAAGCTGCAAATACTGCCAACAAAATGAGGCAGGAAGGTATTGATATTATTGGTTTCACTCTTGGTGAACCGGATTTCGATACACCTAAACACATATGTGATGCAGCAGCAGATGCAATGTACAGAGGCGAGACTCATTATGCACCTTCCGCAGGAGTACCGGAGCTTAAAAATGCGATCGCTGAAAAACTCCGTACAGATAACAAGCTGGAAGCAACAGCATCTGATATCATTGTAACACCCGGAGCAAAACAAGCCATTTTTGAGATTATGATGTCAATGCTTGACGACAATGATGAAGCATTACTTTTTGATCCTGCCTGGGTTTCATACGATCCGGCCATAAAATTTGCAGGAGCAAACACTGTATGGGTTCCCACTGATGCGGAAGATGGTTTCAAACCACATGATCCGGAAGAATATATTACTGACAAGACAAAGCTCATAGTAGTTAACAGCCCGGGAAATCCCACCGGTGCTGTTTATGACAAACAGACACTTAAGAATATTGCAGATATTGCTATAGACAATGATATTCTTGTACTCTCTGACGAGATATATGAAAAAATAATCTATGACAAAGAACATTTGAGTATAGGTTCATTTGAAGGAATGCAGAACAGAACCATCACAGTCAACGGATTTTCCAAAGCATACGCAATGACCGGTTGGAGACTTGGTTATGTCTATGCAAGACCGGATATCATCAAAAGAATGCTGAAGATCCAGTCACATTCCGTAAGCAGCGCAACCACTTTTGTACAATATGGCGGAATTGCAGCTCTCAATGGACCTCAGGAACCTGTCAGGGAAATGGTTGAAAGGTTCAGAGCAAGACGTGATCTTCTTGTAGACGGACTCAATTCCATTGGTATAAAATGCCAGAAACCAGGTGGTGCCTTCTATGCATTCGCAGATGTGAGTGAATACGGAGATGGTGATGCCATCGCTGAAAAACTGCTGACAGATGCACACGTTGCAGTTACACCGGGTTCTGCCTTTGGCAAGAGCGGTAAAAATTTCATCAGAATATCCTATGCCACATCAATCGAAAGAATAAAAGAAGGTCTGCAAAGAATAGAAGCAGCACTTGTCTGATATAGCTGCTTAAAATTTCTTTTGATTTTTTAGTTGTTAAAAACAATTTAAGAAGCTTCAGGTTACTTTACCTGTAGCGGTCAAGAATTTTTTGTATTATCTTGCCACTGCTGCAGAGGGAGCATTTCAGTGACTTACCTACTCTGATAACCTTACAATCAAATCCTCTTTCATGCAGGTCCTTTTCAAGTTTTTCAGTGTCAAAACCCTGATCATATCCAAGCGCAATAATATCAGGCTGTACTTCCATTATGGGATCAAATATGTCAGTATCGCTGCCAAGAAGCGCTTTATCAACGATCTCCAGAGAGCCGACCATTTTAAGTCTTTGTTCATCAGGAATAATGGGTTTTGGTTTATGTCGGATCATGCTCTCCCTGGCTACTATCACATACAGTTCATCGCCCATTTTACTGGCTTCACTAAGATAGAGGATATGCCCCGGATGAAGCAGATCGAATGTTCCTGTTGCAAGTACTCTTACCAAAACATCACCTGTATGCTGCCTCTTATAAACAAGCATATCTTATAAAGATAGCTACGAAACCAGATTAAAAAACAATATTTCCGATAATGTTGTAAGTATATTCTATGTGAAAAAAGAGTAAAAGTAAATATCACATCTTTAAAGTTTTATAGAACCCTGATCTGCTATTGTCAAAGAAAAAAAAATCATTTTTTGGGAGAGTATTACTCTTTTATTATGCCGACTACCGGATAATTTTCAAGCGTATCACTTTCATGGGGTGCTTCCATATCAAGATCTTCTGTGAGATCATTGCCTGCCTCATGCAGACCCATATGTTCACCACCGTCCCAGAAAGCACTGCCACTTACATCATAGACTTTACCAGCATAGACAATATATGCTTTTTCACCGTCTTTACCATTATATTTTGCAACTTCTTCAATTGTAAATTCCTGCATTACCTCACCATTTACAGATTTATTTTCAAGTTTATAGACTTTCTGGATATGTTGAATGAATTATTATTGTATGCTAAGACAAATCAATATTTAATGATACAGCCACCATCATGACCCATCTTTTCAAAATACTGCTGATGATATTCCTCGGCACGATAAAAAGGCCCTGCAGGAACTATCTGAGTCACAATCTCTCTGTCATACTTTCCTGATTTTTCCAGATTCATTTTTGAAATTATAGCCGCTTGTTTCTGATCCTCATTATGATAGAATATGGCAGAGCGATATTGTGTACCGACATCCGGTCCCTGTCTGTTAGGAGTCGTAGGGTCATGTAATGTCCAGAATAGTTCAAGCAATTTTGTATAAGAAACTACTGAAGGATTGAAAACAAGTTCTACAGCTTCGGCATGCTCCGTATTACCGGTGCATACTTCCCTGTAGGTAGGATTCTCCGTTGTTCCGCCTGTATAACCAACCTGTGTGAAATCGACACCTTTTACCTTTCTAAAAGTTGCTTCGACTCCCCAGAAACAACCTGCGGCAAAAGTAGCTATTTGATAACCTTTTTTTAATAATTCTTCTTTTGAACTCATGGGGTCACCTTTAAAATTTGTAGATTTGTATATTCCAAACTGAACAAGAATTTTTGTGATTTTATTTAAAAACGGATTTGAAATTGATTTTTCATCGAGCATAAAGCTATTAACCCGTCCCTGATAAAAGTTGAGATCACATTTGGTATAAAACTTTCCATTATAAAATTTGGCGAAAGCAGGAATTAATACTAGCAGGGAAATATCTCATTCTTTATATCTGCATAGCATTTTTCAAAAAGGCTCTGTCCACCTTCGATCTCGAGTACTTCAAAATCGAATATCTCTGCGAACTCATCAACCTTTTCATCAAAATTATCCGTATAGTCCAATCCGGTCCGAATCTTGGCAACCCTCTTATAACCTGTGATCTCATTGACCTTCCTGAGCATCTTTATTGTCTTTTCAGGTTTGTCAGGATCCACCCTCATGATCTCCCGCCAGGCATGAGCATACATGGGAGTAAAAAGAAAGGTGCCATGTTCGCTGAGCTTTTTAAGTGTATCCAGATATTCCTGACAACCACCAAGTGTTGCACCTACACAATCATCAACCGTTCGAGTATCATCCCTGAGGATTCTTACAGGACATGTTGTTTCAAGATGAGAAAAATCCACATCAAGCTTATCAAAGACGTTGCCACATAAACCGTAGAACATCAATATACCATCTGAGTACCTGCTGAGTTCATCTATGAGCCTGTATACCTCTTCCTTAAGAATCTTTGGAAATTCATGCAATGCCAGTTCAACCATATATACCATCACAGTATACTTTTCGGAATCACTTCGGTTCTCTTTCTTAAATGCGTCAAGGTGTGAAGGCGATAATAATCGATATTGTTGACCAACTTGTCGGAGTTTTTCTGTGAAGTCAGATTCCTGACCGTTGGCAACCACAAGTATTTCATCTACTGAAGAGTCATTTTCAAGAATATGAATGATTTCATCCTGGAGAATTTTACATGATAATATCGTTAAGATTGGCATATCAATCCATATCCAACTGATGTTATTCATTCTTTTGCATATACAGATATACAAATGTCAAAACAAAAGCAACAATTCCGGCAGGAATTCCAATGAACAGCGAAAAAAAGATAATATCCTGCAATACCTGGGTTACAACTATTGTCACCAGTATGAAGGCAACAAGACTTATAATTATCATTTTTGCAACATGCATTTATTTTCCTCTTATCAGATACAGTACTCACTGGTTTGATAAAAATACTAGTATTCCTAATAGAATGAAAAACTGATGCTCTTTAAAAGGGAATTTATTATACTTGATAAGGTGTAACTATGGAAAACAATCAGCAAAAAAATAAAATAATTATCAGAGAGACCAGTGAAAAGGACGTACCGCTAATAATGGATTTTGTCAAATCCATGGCAGATTTTGAGAAACTCAGTGACAAATTGCTTTCCACAGAAGAAATCCTTAAAGAATCACTATTTGGAGAAAATATCTATGCTGAAGCGATGATAGCAGAGCTGGAAGGAGAATCCGCAGGTTTTATGATATTCTTCCATAACTTTTCTTCCTTCACAGGTAAACCCGGACTTTTCATCGAGGATATTTTCGTACATGAGAAATTCCGTGGACTTGGAATCGGAAAAGCACTTATGATACATTGTGCAAAGATAGCGAAGGAAAGGAACTGCGGAAGAATAGACTGGAATGTGCTTGACTGGAATCCGGCCAGGGACTTTTATGAACATTGTGGTGGACAGTGTCATGATGAATGGGTTGTATACAGACTGGAAGAGAAAGGAATAAATGAACTTTCAAATCAAAATTAAAGTACTTTACTTAAAAAAGATTTTGTTCTCTCATTCCTGGCATTGGAAAAGATATCTTCGGGTGTTCCCTGTTCCACAATAATACCATCATCCATGAAAAGTACCCTGTCAGCAACTTCCCTTGCAAATCCCATTTCATGCGTGACAACAATCATGGTCATGCCTGCCTTTGCCAGATCCTTCATCACCCCCAGCACATCGCCAACCATTTCAGGGTCAAGAGCGGATGTCGGTTCATCAAAAAGCATGACCTTAGGACGCATGGCAAGCGCTCTGGCTATAGCAACTCTTTGTTTCTGTCCTCCTGAAAGTGAGGAAGGATAGACATTTGCTTTATCTAAAAGACCTACTTTTTCTAAAAGGTCATGCGCGCGCTTTTCAGCTTCTGCTTTTGATATTTTTCTTACCTTGATCGGTGCCAGTGCAACATTCTCAAGAGTTGTTTTATGGGGAAACAGGTTGAAATGCTGAAAAACCATTCCTGCTTCTTCACGCATTTTGTTGATATTTATTTTTTTATCAGTTATCCTTTCCCCGTCAATAAATATCTCCCCTGAGCTTGGTATTTCAAGCAGATTGATACATCTGAGAAAGGTACTCTTACCTGAACCTGAGGGACCTATGACACAGACAACTTCCTTTTCTTTTATATCCACTGAGATACCTTTCAATACCTCAAGATCTTCGAATCTTTTATAAAGATCTTTAACTTCTATCACTTACACCAAGCCTCCTTTCAGAATATGCTACCAGACGTGATATTAATATCGTAAGGATCAGATACATAATTGCCACTGCAATATATACCGGAAATGCAGCAAAGGTCCTTGAAATGTATAATTGTCCGGTCTTTAGAAGTTCATGAACACCTATTACTGCAAGAAGAGAAGAATCTTTCAAAAGAGCTATGAACTCATTACCAAGAGGAGGAATGATTCTTCTGAAAGCCTGGGGTAGAATTATTTCCCTCATTGCCATCTTTTCGGTCATACCGAGTGAACGCGCTGCCTCCATCTGCCCTCTGTCTATTGATTGAATGCCTGCACGTACTATTTCTGCAATGTAAGCACCACTGTTGATACTACAAACAATTATACCCGCAAGTATAGGATCTATATTCAATGAATTACCCGTTGCATTGGAATAAAGACCCGGGATACCATAGTAGAAAAGTAATATCTGTACCAGCAGAGGAGTCCCTCTTATAAAATCGATGTAAACAATACACGGATATCTGAAGATTCTGGTTCGGGATAATTTTCCAAGACCAGATATGGTACCTAGAATCATTCCGAAGAACAGAGCAAAAGAAGTTATTTCGATGGTTATCATTGACCCTGTTACCAGGTCGGGTAAGACATTGATGATGTGCTCAATATATGTTGATAAAAGGGACAACTAATATTACCTCGGTTTTTTGTTAATCGTTGAAATGACAATATATAAATAGCCATACAAGAACGACATATAAATATATCGATACAGATCGTTTCTTTTCAAATTAAAAATAAAATAATTGAATATGCGATTTTCAGTGCATATTCAACCATATAGGGATCTTAGAAATATTTCTCCATTATCTCATCGTAGGTACCGTCCGCCTTTACGTTTTCAAGACCCGCATTGAGTTTTTCAAGAAGCTCAGTATTACCGGATTTTACAGCAAAACCATATGATTCACTCTGAAGCTGGTCATCAACTATCTTGATCACACCTGGATTCTGACTGATATAGGATTTTGTAACCGGAAGATCATTGATCATGAAATCTGCACGGCCGTTCTGGATACTAAGTACAATATCACTAACATGTGCCAGATAGATCACTTCATCAATTAAACCTTCTTCTTTGAACTCATCTGCTTTTGCAGCACCTGTAGAACCTTGCTGGACTACAGCAACCTTACCTTCGAGATCATCAACGCCCTGGATCTCTTCGTTGTCAGCAGCAACTGCAAGAGCAAGGCCTGCATTTATGTATGGGTCACTGAAATCAACAGATTCTTCCCTTTCTTCTGTGATTGTCATACCTGAGACAATTATGTCGATCTGGCCTGACTGAAGAGCAGGAATCAGTGCATCGAACTCAAGGTCTTTCCATTCTATTTCAAAACCCTGATCTTCTGCAATAGCATTTATGAGATCTACGTCAAAACCTATGATCTCATTGCTGTTATTCTCATCTGCATATTCGAATGGAGGGAAATAAGGTTCTGTTCCTACAATATAGGTTGGAACCTCTTCCACGGTTTCATCAGATGTGTCGCTTCCTTGCGCACTGTCCGTGCAGCCGGAAACAGCAACTAATCCCAATATTAGTATTCCTACTAACAAGAAATTTAATATTTTTTTCATTTTGGACCTTCCCTGAAAATGTAATCTATATAGAATATAGACCAGTATGGATAATTTAGCAATGAACTTAAGGTTTTCTATTTTAAAATTTGAAAATTGAACTGAAAAAGCCCTCTATTAGCAGAATCAGAAAATAAAAATAAATAATTAATTAAATGAATCGATTAAGTAAAAGTTTATTCGCTTTAATTTCAATTATAATACATTTGTAATAACGGTTAGTATAAATATGAAAACAAGATGGACAGAAGGTCTACTGGATTTTAGAGATGCTTATAGTGTTAGAAAGAACGTCTTTGTAATCGAGCAACAAATAGATGAGAAGTTTGAGATCGATGAATATGATGAGATAGCTATGCATCTGACGATTTACCTCAAAGGAATACCCGTAGCTACCGGAAGACTTTTTGAACAGAATGATTATTTTGTGATCGGAAGGATCTGCGTTATAAAAAAATACCGTAACAGAGAACTGGGGAAATTATTATTGGAGAAATTGGTCGAAAGAGCAATTTCAATGGGTGCTGAAGAACTCCGTTTATCTTCACAGGTCTACGCTACAGGTTTTTACCGTAAGTTCGGTTTTGAGGAATATGGAGACACTTATAATGATGCTGGCATAGAACATATTTCAATGATCCGGAAGGTTGAAAGGATTTAGGAAATGACAAAAAGACCATTGAACTTGTCTTTTATTCTCTTTACTCTATAAAGACCATGGCAGCCACCACAGTGGTCCATTTACTATCTTTATCCCCATATGCTGTCTGACAACAATGTGTGGTGTCAATTATGTGTCCGCTTGCTTTGTAAAAATTTTCTCTTTCATGCCATGCGGAATCCGCATCGAAATCAAGACCAAGGGTGGTAGCAAGCATCGTTGCTGCAAGATCCTCAGCATATTCTCCTGCTTTTACTTCGTCTTCACCAAAAGAATGATGTTCAGAAATATATCCGTAATTCTCCTCATTCACCGGAACTGCTGTTCCAACAGCCGCAGCTATAAGTCTTTGAGGCTCATTTGTTTGATTGCGTGCAAGAACACAGTGTATGATCTCTCCTGCAGGTAGCCCTTTCAGTCCCTTTTCTCTTGACATTAATTGGCAGTTCGGCGGAAGTATACTGGATACACTGACAAGATTATATTTTTCTATTTTAGCATCACGCAATGCTAATTCAAAAGACGCCAGTTTGTCTTTATGTATACCTACACCTTTGGTCAAAAAACATTTTTTCGGAACCATTTTTACCATCGCTTTACTTGCTGTGTCCAAACTTTACTTACAGGAATTTATTATTTTCTACTTAAGGGATCATTATAATAAACAATAAAATCAATTTAACAGCACTAATTGAAAATGAATGCTCATATAAGAAGATTATGAGTGCTTATTTATGAATAATAGAAAGTGATTTCAAACTAAAAAATGAAAAATAAAGGACATATCCATGATCGAATATGCCTTTTAGATAACAGAAAGAGTTCTTAGACTCTGAAAATGTTTATGCTTCGACAACCTTGATGTTAAAGGTCAGTGCCTGACCTGCAAGTGGATGATTCATGTCAAGGGTGATTTCCTCATCTGTAACTTCTGTGATCTTTGCAGGCATTTGCTGACCGTCTGCTGTTGCCACCATGATCATCATTCCTGCCTTGACCTCAGTGTCTGATTGAAGGAGGGATTTAGGAACTGTTTGCTGGAGTGCGGGATTTGGTTCACCATAAGCCTCCTCAGCTTCTACTCTGAATTCTTTCTCTTCCCCGGTATCCATACCTCTCACAGCTTCTTCAAAACCAGGTATAACCTGACCTTCACCTACTGTGAATTCGAGAGGTTTTTCATGGTTTTCAGAACTATCAAAAACAGTACCGTCATCAAGTGTGCCGGTGTAATCGATCTTAATTGTATCTCCGTCTTTTATTGGCAAAATATCAACTCGGTTTATACAAAAATAAGCTTTAACTTATTTTAGTGCAATGGAGGTGGCTACATTACTTAGGTGTTTTGGTAAAAGAAAATGTAATCTATAGACATTGCAAAATTAAAATACATTGATCAGAATATAAGAGGTAAGCACATTGATTGAATACAACGATCCAACAGGAATGACAACATGAAAGACTTTACTCTCACAAGAAAACTGGAAGATACTGCCTCTGAAATGGATGCCGACATTATTGGTTTTGCAGATCCGGAATGTTTCCTTAATTCCGGATATAAAGGAAACAGACCACAGGATATCATGCCGGATGTCAGATCTGTTATAGTACTTGGAGTGGAAATTCCCAGAGGAGCATTTGAAACTCTGCCTGAAGGAAGAGCAGAATATACCAATACACTTATGGCAGGCACTGCAACTCTCAGAATAATTGCCTTTAAGCTGGCTAAAATGATCGAGAAGGAAGATCATAGAGCAACAATACTTCCTTCGGAAGGAAGTGAATTCGGATACTGGTATGCTAACCGTGAGACACTGAAAGCTAATATGTCCATTAAATACGCTGCATATCATGCAGGAATAAGTAACTTCGGGATGAACCATCTGATGATCAGTAAGGATTTCGGACCAAGGGTCCGCATGACAGCGATACTCACCAATGCTGAACTGGAAAATGAGGAAGAGATATCATTGCCGTTCATTAATGAGAAGTGCAGAACTTGTCAAAAGTGTATAAAAATATGCCCGGTAGGTGCCCTTTCAGAAGATGGAACAATTGACAGACATAAGTGTGCGGATTATATGTTCAATGAACTCGGTGGACTGAGATGTGGAATGTGTGTAAAGGTATGTCCTTTGTGAGGGAAATGATTTAACTGTCAATCTTAATTCAATTATTATGTTTTGGAGCGACGTGCATAAATACCCGAGAATGTTGTATACAAAAATATCGCAACTCCAGTCCATATAAGAAGGAATGCAGCCTGATCATAGTCAAGGAATATCAATAATAATCCAGAACCTAGTATGAATATATTAACCCTGTTGATTTTCCTGTTCCTTACAAGAATATTGCGGTACTTCTGTTTTCTGATGATCCTTTCCTTTTTCTCTTGTTTCAATATAATCACCTTATATCAACACTATTCAACTTAAACTACATATTTCGGATTTCAGCGAGTTGTTCATGTCAATACCTTCTCAAGACATCCCATATCCCGTGCTTTTTTGATCTCAATTGCTAT